>CAYLXJ010000179.1:0-709 GCA_964387385.1 uncultured Pirellulales bacterium | reverse complement strand
CCCGCACCAATCATAGCCAGCTTAATCATCGCCTGTTCCGTATTCATTTTATGTTCAAGACCTCGTTCTTTTGGGCGGCCTGCCTGGCAATAAGACAAACCCTTGTAAGCATAAAAGACACCCGTGCTATTTCGTCGTTGCTGTTACCCTCAAGAACGTTCAAAAGGAACCTTGTGAATATTTTATCCTTTCCATGGGGTAATTGATACTTAAAAATGCCCTTTGCGGCACTTATAACGGAGCATTCTTTTCTGGCTCCGCTTGCCTCGAGGACGCCTTTTGTACCCACGATTCTAATCCAGTCGTCGCCGTGGGTGGGGGCGATTTCAGGGCGGCAGTAATCGACGCTGATAGTAACGTGGCCTCCATTTTCGAGACCGGCGACAAGGGCGCAATTATCCTCGCAGCCGGGGCGTTCGGGGTGGGCGAAATTACCCTGCATCGCGGCGACTCTGGTGAAGTCGAGGCCCGTAATAAAGTTGATATAGTCGAAAGCGTGAATACCGACCCAGCCGATTGTTCCGCCGTATTTGTCTTTATCTGCGAACCAGTCGGGCCTTGTTCCCCATTTGTAGCTTTTTCTGGCGTTAACCAGCACGGCCTGGCCGATGTCGCCGGCGTCGTAAACCTTTTTGGCGGCGACAAACTGCGGGTCGATTCTCATCTTCAGCATCGCCATAAGGTTGATTTTTTTCTGCTGCACTTTTTT
>CAYLXJ010000178.1:0-5622 GCA_964387385.1 uncultured Pirellulales bacterium | reverse complement strand
CGACTTTACAGGGCCGATACAAACGCAAGAACGGCACAACCTTTCCGGTTGAGGTGACAGCCAGCATTATCAATCGGGACGGACGGGAGTATATCGGAGCCATAGCCAGAGATGTCAGCGACCTTGAGTTCGCACAGACCTTAATCAAAGAGAGCGAGACAAAGTTTAGAAAAATAGCCGAATGCGCAAAAGACGCTATTATAACTATGGGGCCAAAGGGAGAGATATCGTTCTGGAACTCGGCTGCGGAGAGGATATTCGGATATTCCCGCAGCGAGGCAATCGGTAAAAATCTTCACTTTCTGCTGGCGCCTAAACGTTTTTTGGAAGCTTATAAAAAAGGTTTTGCCGGTTTCGAGAAAACAGGCCAGGGCAGCGCGATGGGCAAAACGCTCAAGCTGGCGGCAATAAGAAAAGACGGCAGCGAATTCAATATAGAGTTGTCGGTCAATTCTCTTCAGATGAACGGCCTTTGGCATGCCGTCGGCATTATCCGGGACCTCTCCGAAAAGAAAAATGCGACCGATGACTGGACGTGCCGGGAAAAAACAGCGGCGATTCCAACTGAGTCGATGAACTGACAGATACTATTTTGTTTGTTTCCGCAATATAAGCATATCTAAAAACGGATTTCAGATAAAAAATCGATAACGTATTTCACCGGACGTGTCCTATTGCAGGGGAGTTCGTCTGCCGCTATCATATTGTAAATGTCATCGAAATCCGGCCGGGAAAAAGAAAGTTCCGTAGCGGTCAACAAGAAGGCCTATCATAACTTCGAGATAGAAGAACGTCTCGAAGCGGGGATGGAGCTTTTGGGAAGCGAAGTAAAATCGCTGCGCTTCGGGCAGGCCGACCTTAGCGGCTCATACGCGCGGGTCGCAAACGGGGAGTGCTGGCTTTTCGGGACAAAAATCGCACAATATCAGCAGGCGGGCCTGACAGGCCACAACCCGACCCGCAAGCGAAAACTTCTCCTGCACAAACACGAAATCCGCAAAATATACACAAAATTAGAACAGCGCGGCTTTACGCTTGTGCCTTTGCGGATTTATTTTAATAACAAAGGTATCGCAAAAGTGGAACTTGCTCTTGCAAGAGGCAAAAGAAAATACGATAAACGACGCGCGATAGCCGAACGTGAGCAGAAAAAAGACATAGACAAGCGTATGAAAAAATACAGGCGATGAAAAAACGAGGTGAGCTGATGGCTGAAGAGAAGAAGGAAGAAAAGAAAATCATAATAGATGAGGACTGGAAGAAACAGGCGGAGAAGGAAAAAGAGGTTCTCGCGGCCAAGGAAGAGGCCGAAAAGCAGGAAAAACAACGCCGGCAACTGCCTAAAGGCGATTTCGCGGGGCTTATCAGTATGCTTTTCACACAGGCGCTGTTTTCGCTGGGCTTTTTGCAGGTAAAAGGTGAGGAAAAACGCGAACCCGACTTGGCCCTTGCAAAATATAATATAGACATGCTTGAGATGCTTGAAGAAAAAACAAAAGGCAACCTTACAGACGAGGAGCAGAAGACCCTCACACAGACGCTTAGCGAGCTGCGTATGGCGTTTGTCAAGGTGGCCGACGGCGTAGCGAATAAAAAGTAACGGTATAAACGGGTTAATGACGGTGAGCATACTCGACCAGATTATTCGCGATAAACGAACCGAAGTGGAGCGGCGCAGAAAAGAGCGTCCGCTCGATGAGCTTAAAGAGCAGATAACGCTTTTGGGCAAATGCCGTAATTTTTACAGGGCAGTCACGAAAGCAAGCGAGCGCGGCGTCAACGTCATCGCAGAAATTAAAAAGGCCTCGCCTTCGGCGGGAGTGATATGTCGGGACTTTGCCCCTGTAACAATTGCGAAGACATATGAGAAATGCGGAGCGGATGCCATAAGCGTTCTGACTGACGAAAAGTATTTTCAAGGCAAGCTCGAATATCTCGACTTGGTTAAAACCGCGGTGGAAATTCCCATTCTGCGAAAGGATTTTATCATTGACATCTGGCAGGTTTACGAATCGCGAGCGGCTGGGGCGGACGCGATACTGCTGATTGCCGAGGCGCTTAATCCGGCGGAGCTTATAGACCTGATGATTGCAGCCGCAGAATTGACATTGACGGTTCTTCTTGAGGTGCACGACGCCGACACGCTTTTGACGGTGCGGAGTATGATTGGCTTTCCGAAATTCGGCTACAACGTCCTCGGCATCAACAACCGCGACCTTGCGACAATGAAAGTAGATATAAACACGACAAGCCGGCTGGCGGGGCTGCTCGATAAAAGAATACCGCTTGTCGCCGAAAGCGGAATCAAAACCAGAGCCGACGTCGATAAACTCAAAAAAGCGGGCGTAAGCGCCGTCCTCATAGGCCAGACGCTTTGTGAAAGCCCGGACATAGCCGCAAAATTTCAGGAGCTGTTCGGCTGAAATGGAAACGGGAAGCGAGAAAAATATTGGGATGCAGAGCCAGCCGTATAGAGGCGAAGTCGTTTATATTTACGCCTACGACATCGCATACGATATTAAAAATGAGCCGGTAGAAATGGTTTTAGGCCGACAGATGAAGGACTACCTGGTCAGCCCCAGCAAGCGAATACCTCGGCAAATGTTCTTTTATCGGCCTCGCGTGGCGGAATTTCCGCCGGAGAAACGGACGCTCGATAACGGCCAATCGGTCGAAGTAAGTAAGAGCGTGAAGATTTTCGGCGTGGGGGCTATGACGATTCAGGTTCGAGTGCCGTTCGAGGTCCAGCGGCTCGATGAGCTTGTTGATTATCACGATTTGGAATTTGCCGAGCGAGGTCTTGAGGATGAGGTCGGCGAGTTCGCAGAAAAGATATTGAAAGACCTTGAGCCGCATTGTGTAAGGCCCGTGGGAACATTAACACAGGCCGAGGCATACACCGTGTTTTGCATAGAGGGGCTGCCCGGGGTGTCGGGAGCAACCGGGGCTCGGGCGGAAGATTGGCTGAAGACCAACCGCAGACCCGTGGCGTCGCTGCTTATGCAGGAAGAGGACGACGAAGTTCTGTCGGAACAGGAGGTCAGCGAATCGACAAGCTTGTATTTAAGTTACTATGGCGACGACCTTGTGGTTGTTGACTGGGATTCGGCGATTATTGTCGGCCAGAAGGACGCCCTCGAGGATATCCTGCATATAATGGAACTTGCCAATGTCCAGCTTGTCGAGCTTGCGGCATACGACAAAGTGCTGGACGAGGCGCTTCAGCTTGCATACAGCGATGTCAAAGGGCAAAAAGCACGCCGCGCCGGAGCGGTGATGCCGAATCTTCGCGAGCTTCGTATCGACCTTGCGCGTTTGAGCGACGAGTTGTCCAATATAACGAAATTTTTCGGCGACTGGCACTTAGCCAAGACGCACAGAAACCTCGCCGACAGGTTCCACCTGGCCGACTGGCAGCGAATAATAATCGAAAAGACCCGGACTTTAGACGGCCTTTATCAGATTCTGCTTCAAAACAGGTTCAACGCCTGGATGTTCGTACTCGAGGCGACGATAGTGCTGCTGTTCGTAATCGACCTCGTCCTGCTTTTGTTTAAATAAGCCCGCAAACGCGATTTATTAAGGAAGATTGAAATGTCTGCTAACATAATTTTTTACCTTTTGCTCGGTTTGGCCGCCGGCGTTTTAAGCGGCCTGCTCGGTCTCGGAGGCGGTATTATTGTCGTTCCTGCTTTGGTACTATTTTTCGGCTTTTCGCAGCATCTCGCCCAGGGGACGACGCTTGCGATGATGGTTCCGCCGATAGGACTTCTCGCTGCGTGGTGGTATTATTCCAAAGGTTATGTAGATATTAAAGTGGCTGGCCTGATGTGCATCGGCTTCTTTATAGGCGGTCTCTTAGGCGCTAAATTCGCTTCTGCCATACCAGACATGTTGCTCAAACGAATCTTCGGCCTCGCCCTTATGCTTGTTTCCGTCAAAATGATTTTCGGAAAATGACCCTTTTCTATTTTTTAGAATCTTCAAGAAATTCGTTCAAAATAGCCAGTGATTCTTCGGGGCGTTCGAGGTGAACAAGATGGCCGGCGTCTTTGACGTGAATGATTTTGACATTCGGATTTATGCCTGCCGCGTCTATTTCCATTTTCCTGACGGTATCGTTGGCGTCGGCTTTGAGAATCAGCGTGGGGGCGGTAATTTTCGGCAAATCATCGGGTAAAGCAGCTATTGCCGAGACACTTGCTATAATCGGGGGTTTCATCTGCATTTTCGAATCGGCCCATCGGCCGCGGGCTGCTTCTGAAATCGCCGGATGACGTTGGGCGGCAGTTTTTATGAGTTTTTCCCTGCTTAGCGTTTTGAGGTAAGCGAAATCTTTTGTGAACCAGCTTGTTATCCGGTTTATATCATCTGCGCTTTCGACAAATGGTTTACCCAGTCCGGGCGGGTCTATAAGGACGACTTTTAACGGGATATCCGGATAATGAGCGGCAAAAGATGCGGCAATACATCCCCCCAATGAATGCCCAATGATGACGGGATGCTCAAGTTTCAGCTCCTTTATCAGGCCTGCTAAATCTAAAGTGTAATCCTCTATACTGTAACCCGTGTCCGGTGCATCTGACAGGCCGTGACCTCGTAAATCATACATTATAACGTCATATTTTTTCTCAAACGCGTGCGCCAAATCTGTCCAGCACAGCCCGTTATCCGTATAGCCGTGCGCAAGCACCATAGGAGGCAGCGACCCGTTTCCCGTTCGATAGTAATGCAGTGTTATTCCATTTGCCTTGACATCGCCGCTTGTCCAGCCATCCGGCAGCTTTACAGCGTTTGCATCCGTCGATTGACTGTAACAATACGACGCAAATACCAAAATCAATGTAAAACAAACAACACGTTTCAAAATAGCCATTTCATTTCTCCTTCTTTTTCTGAATCTTCGTCCATTCGTAGAAACAATCACGGCTCCCAGCGCAGGTCGTTAATATCCCCCGCCCGGACAAACTCGATGTGCATATCGCCAAATAGCACAAAACATCCTTTAAACAGGTGATTTTCTGCATGGATTAATTCTGCTCCGCCAGCAGGATTCTTTGCAGGTTTTGTTTCAAAAAGGAAAACAATATCCTCAGGTAATTCGGCCAATTTAAGTTCAGATAGGTTCGCATTAAAAGCATAATCGCTAATCGCCTTATCGTTTTCAACGGATTCATTTCTCATCATGTTGTAACTGTATGGGTAAACCTCAATCAGTGTATCGCACCAATTGCTCTCAGAAGGTAGATGTCCGTTTTTCTTTGAAGCATAATCTTTTATGGTAATGCCTAAATTTTTCATATTGCTGATTAGAAGTCTGAACGATGAGGAACGTATTCTGTCAACAGTGATAAGGAATACCTCTAATGAAACAAGAATCAGAAATAAACTGATAATGCTTACAATAAGGTTTGAAATACGAGGTTTCTTAAAAATGGCCATAATAACAGATGCCGCACTTATAAGGAGCAGTGGCAATCCACCATAAAATATCGCAATAGAAATTATCTCAGCGATAGTTCCTGCTAATGGATACGGCCCCTTTGTGTTATCAACGAAAACAATATCGAAGTTGATATAAAATAATAGCGAAGCCAATAAGGACAACGCTACCGACATAAT
>CAYLXJ010000177.1:417-5691 GCA_964387385.1 uncultured Pirellulales bacterium | reverse complement strand
ACCGCCTGGTTAATTTTCACGGGCTTAATAATCTGATATGGGTCGTAAACTTCAACGAAATCAGGGAAAACGTGGCACCTTATGATTTAGTGTATCCTGGCGATGACGCAGTGGATATTTTAGCAACGGACGTTTACCGAAATGCCTTTGACCCGAACGATTATAATCAGCTTTCAGCGGTGGCAGGCAAAAAACCAATCGCGTTAGGCGAGGTAGGGACGCCGCCGACGACTGAAAAACTTCGAGAGCAGCCGAAATGGGCATGGTTTATGGTCTGGGGCAATCTGGACAGGCGGGCAAGCCGGGAAATATACGACTGCACCGAAACGCTTACCTGGGATGAGCTTCCCTGGGTAGCGGCCAAAAAACCTAAAATACATTACCCTGTTCTGAAGTAACAGTTTCGATTCAAAGTTTGGCCAGCTTGGCGTATTTTGTTTTAAGTTCTTTTACCCTGCCTGATTTGAAAGCGACTGTAACAACGGAATCGTCGCCCAAATCAGCGAAGTCCCTGACAGTGCCAATTCCGAATTTCTTGTGAATCACAATATCGCCGGTATGAAACTGGAGCGATTCATCTCTCACCGCAGAGACCTGTAAGCCCCCAGGTTTATCCTGGGGGTTAACCCCCAACATAAAGTTGGGGGCTTTATCGACGTGCTCCGCGGTAAATTTTTCATTAGTAGGTTCAGAAATATTCAGACCAAGCTCGAAAAGAAATTGTGAGGGGATGGTGCGAAGTGTCTGGCCCCTGATTTGGCGGTATTTTGCGAGGGTGATGAAGAGGTTGATTTTGGCGCGGGTGATGCCTACGAAAAACAGGCGTCTTTCCTCTTCGGTCTCATCGCCGTCATCAGCGCTTCTTTCGTGAGGGAGCAGGCCTTCTTCGACGCCGACGATAAAGACGTTGTCGAATTCGAGGCCCTTAGCGGAATGCAGCGTCATTAAAGCTACGCGTTCGGCAACGGTATCGTAAGCATCAACATCGCTGAACAAGGCGATTTGCTGGAGATAATCGACAAGAGAGGGATTCTCGGTTTGTTTATCATAGACGGCGGCTGCGCTGATTAGCGATTCGATATTTGCTATGGCGTCTCTGCCTTCGGCGCCTTCGGAGGCAAACGATTTTTCGAGGCCGGATTCGGAAAAAACGCGTTCAACAATTGTTTCAACTGGACCGGAGGCGTCTTTTTTGAAACTCTCAATCATATTTAGAAAGCCGGTCAGTTTAGCGGCAGCAGAGGCGGGCAGGCCGGGGATTTGTGAAGCGATTTTGACTGCATCGTATAAGCCGATGTTGCGACGGGCGGCGAAGTCCTGAAGTTTGTCGATGGTTGTTTTGCCGATGCCGCGGGCGGGGGTATTGATGATACGCAGAAGCGCGACGCGGTCGGCGGGATTGACGAAAACTTTGAGATAGGCGAGCAAATCACGAATTTCCTTTCGGTTGTAAAATTCTACGCCGCGAACGATTTGATAGGGAATCTTGCTTCTGATGAAGACCTCTTCCAACGCCCTGCTTTGGGCGTTGACGCGATAAAATATTGCGATTTTGGACAGCGTCACGCCGTCTTTAACCAGCCGTTTTATCTGGTCAGCAATTCCCATCGCCTCGTATTGTTCATCCTCGAATTGCTCGACGGTTACATTGCCCGCCGCCGGTTTTGTCGCAATAAGCCGTTTTTTCTTGCGGCTGTGGTTATGGGCAATGAGGCGGTCAGCGACTTCAAGGATAGCCGGCGCCGAGCGGAAGTTTTCCTCGAGGCGAACCACGAGGGCATCGGGCCAGTCGCGTTCAAAATCGAGGATATTGCGAATATCCGCCCCCCGCCAGCGATAGATTGACTGGTCGGGGTCGCCTGTGGCGCAGATATTGTTGTGCGCCGAGGCCAGGGCCTTTGCGAGCCGGTACTGGGCGTGGTTCGTGTCCTGATATTCGTCGATAAGCAGGAATTTGAAAAGATTGCCAAGCTCGGTTCGGACATCGGAATGGTTTTCGAGCAGAAAGGCCGAATACATAAGCAGGTCGTCGAAATCGAGGGCATTGATGTCTTTGAGAATTTGCTGATAGCGGGAATATATTTTTGAGAGCGTTTTTGAGAAATAATCATCGGCCTGCTTAGCGAACGCATCGGCGTCGATGAGCTTATTTTTCAAAGTTGAAACAGCGTCGAGAGTTTTTGAAGGAGAGAAGTTAGCGGTATCAAGGCCACAATCAACAATGGCCTGCTTGACGCATTTTACCTGGTCTGAGTCGTCGTAAATGCTGAAGTTGGGATTTATGCCGGCAAAAACGGCGTATCTGCGAAGAATACGAACGCACAGGGAATGAAACGTGCTGATATGAGCGCCGGCCGATGCGCCGAGGGCGAATGCACGCTGGCGCATCTCCTCGGCTGCCTTATTAGTGAAGGTTATCGCGCAGATATTATGAGGAACAACGCCCGACTCAATAAGGGCGGCAATGCGAAAGGTAATGACGCGGGTTTTGCCGCTGCCGGGACCTGCGATGACAAGCAAGGGGCCATCGCGATGAAAGACGGCTTTTTGCTGCGAGGCAGTAAGTCCGCCGGCAAACTTTTCATCGAGATTGGCCTGCGATATATTCATCATTGAGACGGCTGTGACTGTTGCAACTGCTGCTGTAACTGCTCTTCAATCTGACCCAACTGCTCGGCCAGGTCCGGACGCTCGATTTTTATCCTCGCGATTAGGTTTTGACGCATCACAGGCGGATACTGCTCATCGTTGAAAAAATCGATAAGTGAAAGGTATCTCAAAACTTTGAAATCGGGCAGCATCATCCGAGGGTCGTCTTCTTTGTCTTTATTGTAGGCAGTGTGAATCTCTTCGGCCACTTTTTCCACTGCGTATGATTCGTCGTCATCGCGCATAGCGTATCTGAAATACGCCTCGCGGAGCATCATCGTAATCATCTGGTCGGCCCTCGCGGCGGGGATATCCTTTATTTCCTCACGCAGGCGCTGCCTGACATAGGATTCAACGGATGGACTATTGAACTCCGGCCGGGGGAAATCAGCCCTCATGCGGTCGTAGAGTTTCTGTGCATACTGCCTGTGTCCGGCCTGATAGAAGGAAAAAACGGCATTACTGAGCATATTGCGTTTCTGCGTCTTGTGCGATTCCTCAAAACCAACTTCGTTGGGGTCGGTATATTTATCAATGATTTTAGTCGCCGCCTTTTCGTATGAATCGAACATTCTCATATCCGGGCGAAGGAATATATCTTTTGTAACAACAGGCCCTGAGGAACCCTCTGTCTGCTGCTGGTCGTCCTTGATGTCGTAAATAAAGATTTTTCCATATCTGAAAAGGTTCTGCAAACTATGAGCGACTATGCGGTCGGTATTTTCCTCATCGACGGAATATTCTTCTCTTCTTCCTTCTATTTTGACTTTCCTGAAACCCGCCGTTCTAAGCCCCTTTACGGCCCAGTAAATAGCGTGCGTGTCGGGATGCCTCCAGTCGAGTGGATACCGCTTGTTGGGATCGGCCAAATCGACGGGGCCGTAGGTTTTATTCAGCTCGACCATCATTTCCGGGTCGAGTTTCCAGACGTTGCGCAATTGCGACGCCTTTGCAAATATGTCGAAATCGGTAAGTGCCTTTGTGCCCCTGAAACGGTCGATAACCTCGAAAGCGGCGGACGAAAATCTCGCTGGATTTTGCCGAAGGGAAAGATAATTTCCGATGAACGTCGAATCGTCCTCGAAAGTTTTGTCGGCGGCCTTAAGAGCGGCAATAAAAGGCGCGATATTCGGGTCAGCCGAAACCCCTTTGAAGTCGGTCGGGGCCTTTGCGAGGGCACCGAACCAGGCGTTGTCGGCCGTCCCCAAAAGCGGCTCAATCGCCAGAGCAAGCTGAAGCTTGTAATATTTATGGGCGTCGTCGCTTGTTGAGCCGATTTTATGCTGAAAGATTCTGCCAAGCTCACGATAAAGCAGGATGGATTTAGGGTTCATCGGGATGCCGCGGTCGCGGAGAAGCTCGTAGCCGTTTTTTACCCATTGCCACCTCTGGTCGGGCTGGCTTGCAGGGATAGCGACCGAAATATTGTATGCCATATTCCAAGCGTGAAACTCCCAGACCTGCGCGAAACGGGGCTGCAGAACGGTAATCCACTCGGCCAGTTGTCTTGCGTCGAAATATTGTCCTTCCTCCTTCAGCCGGTCAGCCCGCATCCAGAGAACGTCAACGACCAGCCCCCTGAACGCCCCCATAGCGACGGTGGCAAAAGCAAGGGAAGGCGGAGCGTTCTTGAGCGGCTCATTAGATATCAATTTCAAATCGAGCCGCTGAGAGTTGATAGAATCGAGGCGCGAGCCCGCTATTGCAAGCAGGACTATAAAGATAACCACGCCTCCGGCACAAATAAGTTTGTCTCGTAAACGCATATTTAAAAACACAAGTAAAAGTCACAAGAGCACAAGTCGTAAGGACTTATGCGGCATTATCATATAATAACCTTCGCGATTTCGCGGTAAGTAAAAATTATCAGCGACAAGACAACCAAGGGCAAGGCCCTGAGGAACAAAACAGACGCGCTGAGTTCGGCAAGCAGGGGCCAGTCGAAAAGTCGGGCCGTTATGAGAAAGTTTGTTATTCCCGGCTTGTCAAAACGAGGAAGAAGACCTATGAGCGGTTTGAAAATATAATAATAGACCCTGCTCATATTAGCGCCGAGCACTTCGAACGATTCGTTGATAAAGCCGCTCATACTGGCCATAGCGAAAACGGAAAGACACAATAAGATAGCGACAGGAAACGACAAAAACGAGCCGGCGAACACCGACAGGGCTGCCAGAAATACCAGCCGTGCAAAAATAAGACAGACAATCCTCGCAAAGTTAGCGGTAAATGTGTCGGCCTTGTAAAGAAGCTCAAGGCCGTCTTCGAGCGGAAAGATAACGACCGTCTCGTTGAGAGGAATGTTTTGAAAGCCGATAGCGATGTAGCCGTCGGAAGCGACGGCGTCGGCGGGCACCTCGAACTCGTGGAACGTCTTTATGAGGTCCTTTCGCTCTACTGAATAAAGGGGCGTCTCGATTACGCCGGTCGCCTGAATCTGGCGGGGGTCGCCGATAAACCACCTGCTGTAAATCTGCTGGTCCTGCGGCTCGACCGCGACATCGTATTTAAATCTTATAAACAGATTGGGGTCTTCGGGCCTTACGTTGCTGAATTCCCAGTTAAGCTCCTGGCCGACGGCTGCAGCGCGTTTGCCGAGACCGATTTTAGTCGCGAGTTCTTTTC
>CAYLXJ010000177.1:0-407 GCA_964387385.1 uncultured Pirellulales bacterium | reverse complement strand
TTTTCTGTAGTTTCGCCGGGCAACCGGATTTTCATCGACCCCCGCGGGAAGCTCGCCTGAGTTTTTCAGCTTGGCGTAGATATTATCAAGTTCCGCTGATACGTCGGGCTCGTTGGGTTTTACGGACGCACGCGCGGTGAAAAACTCGTTGCGGACCTGCGCAAGCTGAACGGCATCCACCTTAAAAAAACCAGGCAGCAAAATCGTGATGCTGTAAATGATGACGGAAAAAAGTACCAATAACGCAGCGTCGAGAACAACCACGCCCAGGAGCTTGCCGAGGATAAACTCGAACCTGCGGACCGGTTTTGTCAGGACGGTATAAACCTGCCTGTCTTTTACATCACTGGTCAGAGAATAAGCGGCGGCGAAAATGGTCAATAATGATAAAAGCAGCGACGTCAGCG
>CAYLXJ010000176.1:0-5767 GCA_964387385.1 uncultured Pirellulales bacterium | reverse complement strand
GCTAATGAATTTAATGCAGATAAATATTCCTAAAACTAAAGGGGCATTTGAAATTCTCAAGGCCCGATGGCCTGAAGTAACTATCATCATAGGCATTGGTGTCCTGGCACAATTTATCAATATGTCTTACCTAATATGGCACCGAACGGGAACCCTGACATCCACAATCAGAACGCTTGGATATTTCCTATTCATCATAATAGCTTTTTTGCTTAATATCGGTTTTCGGCGGACTTTCTACCTGGAAGGCCAAAGGCGACAGTCGCCTGTGGTCTTACTGCAAGAAGGCAGGAACTTTTTCTGGCGGCTGTTCATTTTAGGTTTAATTTACTGGTTCGCCTTGATTCTTTTGAATTGGTTGATTTCCTGGACTGTGAAACAGTTTGCATCCACAGATGAAAGTACTATAATCGTTTATTTACTTTCACAATGGTCTCTTAACTTATTCAGGTTGCTTCTAATGAAGCCAATCCTTCTAATATTCCCCTTAATAATAGTATTAGATTGCAGCATACTCCAAGGCTTCAAAATGTTCAGTCGATGCCGGCTGAGAGACGCAAAAGAACTTATTGTTTTATTTCTTATTTCCACAATAGGCCCCACACTACTCTGGAAAATTCTGCCCTCTGCCGTTATCCAATCTGGGAGGCATTATATTGTCCTTCTATCAGCAGCACATACTATTATATGGCAATTTATCAGCTTAATGATAGCGGTAATGGCAGTAAGGTTTGTCGCCTCTCAAAATGTAGTATATGATAATGGCTCAAAACCTTTGGATTCACAAGATTCGCTGAAACCTTAAACATAGTTCAGGATTAACTGTGCAAAATAAATTATCAGGCAAGATTATCGCCCTTGACGGGCCGGACGGGTGCGGAAAGACGACGCAGGTAAGACGGCTTGTCTATTGGCTGGCCAAACAAAACGTCGATGTTGTGAGTTTCCGTGAGCCGGGGGCGACGGCTATTGGCGAGAAAATTCGCGATATCATCCTCGATACCAACCATAGCACAATGACTACCGCGGCAGAAGTGATGCTTTATATGGCGGCACGGGTGCAGCTATGGAATGAGAAAATCGCTCCTGCCTTAAAGGAAAATAAATGCGTTGTGCTGGACCGCTGGCTATCGAGCACTTGCGCTTATCAGGGTAACGCGGGCGGCTTCGGGATTGATAAGGTCATAAAAATTGCCACTGACTGCCTTGAAAAGGTCTGGCCTGATTTGACAATAATTTTAGACGTTGACGCGGACGCTGCCGGCAAACGACTCAAAAAAAACCTCGACAGAATGGAGCAGAAAGGCCCCGATTACCACAAAAAAGTCCGCGAGGGCTTCCTCATACTTGCCAAACAACAGAAGAATTTTGTCGTGGTCAATGCAGCAGACGATATCGACGCCATTCATAAAAAAATTACAGCCATCATTGAGAAATTCGGAACCAGATAAATGCCGTTGAAAGACATTTTTTGTCAGGTAAAAGCAATCAACGCTATTCAGCTTGCTTTCGACGCCGACAAGGTCGCGCACGCTTATATATTCGCGGGTCAGGATGGCATCGGTAAATTCACTACGGCAAAAAAATTCGCGAAGCTTTTGCTTTGTAAAAATCCTTTAAAAAACGGCGACTTCGCCGATAGGTGCGGCGAATGCGTTTCCTGCCGAGCGTTTGATGCAGGTGCGCATCCCGATTTTGAGCACGTTTATAAGGAACTGCTGGAATTTACAAAATACGGCAAAGACAAAGACCCACCCGTGCAGTTTCCCATTGACGTTGTGCGCGAGTTTATTATTGATAAGGTAAACCAGAGGCCGGCATTGTCCGCCAGAAGAGTATTTGTTCTGACGGAAGCCGAAAAACTTAACAACGAATCGCAAAATTGCCTCCTGAAGGTCCTCGAAGAGCCGCCCGGCTACTGCTGCATAATCCTGATATGCACCCGGCCGGATAAGCTCCTTCCGACGATTCGTTCTCGATGTCAAATTTTGCGATTCGGCCCCGTCGAGGAAGAAAAAATCATCGAAAAGTTAAATGAATTCGGCCTTGATGAAAAACGCTCGAAATACTTCGCCCGACTGGCAGACGGCTCGTTAGGGTCGGCCTGCACGTATGCCCGGCTTGAACAAAACGAGGCAAACCTGTATCAGACCAAAATCGAACTGCTGGAGGCAATCGCTGAACTCGATTATAAGGACACCCTCGACCTCGCGGATGATTTTATAAAGCGGTCGAAAACGCTTGCAGGTATCTGGAACAAGCTTGAGCCGAACACGAGTAAAAGCGATATAAACCGCAAAGCCGATAAAATCATCATTCAGATTGTAATCAGCGCTCTTCACGACATTATGACGGCAGGCATCACTCATCAGGAACGACTCGTCAATTTCGACCAGCCGGGCGAAATCCGGAAAATCGCCCGCCGATTTGATGCAGAACAGGCCGCACAGAAAATCGTAGATTGTTTCAAAACCATGCACTGGATTGAGTCGTCCGTAAATGAAAAGCTTATTTTCGAGACCCTGTTGTTTAATCTGGCCGAAACTGATAAAATTGCCTCTGAACTTTAGGAATTTAGCCGCGGCAAACGCCGACGGAACCAATAATGGAAGAAACGCAGATACCAAAACCTAAACCGCCGAGAACTAAAAAATATATGCTGGTCCGCTACAGCCGGATGCGGCTTTTAGGGCTTTTCGAACATAACGAAAGTCATATTCCGACCGTTCCCACCAAGGTCGTCGTGAAAACCGAAAAAGGGCTTGAGCTGGGAAGCGTCGTAGGCCAGCTTTGCTCCTATCGCGCGGGGCAATTGAAACTGGCCGATGACCAGATAAAAAAATACTACGACGATTCTGAAATTCCCTTTTCAGCCGAACCGGCAGGCAGATTTGTAAGATATGCGACGCCTGAGGACATCAACGAGGACAAACACTTCCAGAAAATCGCCAAAGAAGAAATCGAGTTCTGCAAGAAACTGGTCAAAGAGATGAAGCTGCCGATGAAAATCGTCGATGCGGAGCATATATTAGGCGGCGAGCGAATCATCTTTTACTTTATGTCCGATGGCCGCGTCGATTTCCGCGAGCTGGTCAAAAACCTCGCGCAGGAATATCAGACAAGAATTGAAATGCGGCAAATCGGCTCTCGCGACGAGGCCAAACTCCTCGGTGATATCGAAAGCTGCGGCCAGCAATGCTGCTGCATAAGGTTTCTCAAGTCGTTAAAACCCGTAAATATGAGAATGGCAAAGCTTCAGAAAGCCACTCTCGACCCGGCCAAAATTTCCGGTTACTGCGGACGCCTGAAATGCTGCCTGCGTTATGAGGACCTTACATATACCGAGCTTAAAAAGTTATTGCCCTATAGAAACACACGAGTAAAAACACCGTTAGGCGAAGGCAAAGTCGTCGATTATCAGATTCTCACCCAGCTTGTCGCAGTCGAACTCGACAACGGAACAAAAACGGTTGTGCCCAGAGAAGAAATCGAGATAATCCAGCAGTCAGGACAGCAAAATATACCAGAGAAAGAAACAGAAGACAGCGACGCTGAAAATCCAAACGAAAGCGAACAGCCGGGAACCGAATAAGAAATGCAGGGACGCAAAACTAAAAAACTACCGAGAGGAGCTTGAGGTAATTTATGCCGCGTAAAATAATCGTCACCTCAGCCCTGCCTTACGCAAATACCCCAATCCATATAGGTCATATTGTAGAATATGGCCAGACGGACATCTGGGTGCGATTTCAGAAAATGTGGGGCAACGAGTGTCTCTATTTCTGCGCCGATGACACTCACGGCACGCCTGTTATGATTAGCGCCCGCAACGCAGGTGTTAAACCGGAAGACCTGATTCAAAAAGTCCACGCCGACCACTTGAAGGATTTCACGGGCTTTTATATCGGCTTCGATAATTATTATACCACCCATTCGCCCGAGAACAAGGAGTTTAGCGAGAGGATTTTTAATTCTCTCAACCGGACCGGCTCCATCGTTAAAAGAAAAATTGAGCAGACCTATTGTGAAAAGTGCAAAATGTTCCTGCCTGACCGCTATATTCGCGGGTCCTGCCCGAGGTGCAAGGCGCCCGACCAGTACGGCGACTCCTGCGAGGTCTGCAGCTCAACGTATAATCCGACCGAACTTATTGAGCCGCGATGTGCTAATTGCGGAAGCACGCCTGTGCGAAAACAAAGCGAGCACTATTTTTTCAAGCTGACCGACTACGAAAAACGCCTTAAGGATTTAATCGCAGCCGGCTATACGCAGCAGTCGGTCGCCAATAAGCTCGATGAATGGTTCAGTACGGGCCTCAAGGACTGGGACATCTCACGCGACGGCCCGTACTTCGGCTTCAAAATCCCCGGCGAAGAAGACAAATATTTTTACGTCTGGCTCGATGCGCCCATCGGCTATATGGCCTCGGCCAAAAACTACTGCCACAAAAACGGTCTCGATTTTGACGCCTTATGGAACGGCCCTGATTACGAGCTTTATCACTTCATCGGCAAGGACATTATGTATTTCCACGCCCTATTCTGGCCGGCGATGCTTATGGGCAGCGGATTCAGGACTGCCAACAAACTGTTCATCCACGGCTTTTTGACCGTCAACGGCCAGAAAATGAGCAAGTCCAGAGGCACATCTATCAAGGCCTCGACATACCTGAAATATCTAGATCCGGAGTTTCTCAGATATTATTACGCCGGCAAATTAACCGCAGCCGTTGAGGATATCGACCTGAACATCGATGATTTTATCAATAAAATTAACTCCGACCTCGTCGGCAAATTCGCCAACCTCGCTTCTCGTGCCGCACCGATGCTAAAAAATAAGCTCGCAGGCCGTCTTGGCAAGCTCGATGAACAGGGTAAATCCCTCGTCGGGAAACTGGCCGCTGCGAGCAGCGAAATCATTAAAAACTACGAAAACCTAAATTACTCCTCGGCAGTCCGAACAATTGTGGCGCTTTCGGACTTGGCCGACCAATACGTCGAGCAAAACCAGCCCTGGACTGTGATTAAAACCGACGCTGAAAAGACCCGCTCGATACTGACCGCCGCGCTCAACGCCGTGCGTATCCTGACGATTTACTTAAAGCCGATTCTGCCTGCATACGCTGAAAAAATCGAACGCCTGCTCAATATCGGCTCGCTCAGCTTCGCCGATGTTAATACAACTCTTGAGGAACACGACATAAACGCTTTCCAGCGTCTATTCGAACGCGTCGCCAGAGAACAAGTGGACGCGATGATTGAAGAAAGCAAGGACACAGGAGAGAAAAAACCAATGACTGAAGAATCAACCCCATCAACGCCGGCTGAACCAATTCAGCCCGAATGCACAATCGATGACTTTGCTAAAATTGACCTGCGAATAGCTCAAGTCATAAAAGCCGAGGCCGTAGAAGGCGCAGATAAACTGCTGCGGCTTCAGCTCGAAGTAGGCGGTATTCAAAAAACTGTAATGGCCGCGATTGCCAAGGCCTATAAGCCCGAAAACCTAACGGGCAAGACCGTCATATATTTTGCTAACTTGAAACCAAGACAGATGCGATTTGGACTATCCGAAGGAATGATTCTCGCTGCTGGTTCCGGCGGCCAGGATATTTACCTTCTTACCGCCGACGCCGGTGTAAAGCCGGGAACAAAAGTAAGCTGATTATATGAGCGATAAAAGACCACTCGAGGAAATCTCGCTGCAGGACGGCCGTTATGACCCCAAGGCCGTGCGATTCGTTTATGAAGGCCTCGGCTACACCGCC
>CAYLXJ010000175.1:5576-5788 GCA_964387385.1 uncultured Pirellulales bacterium | reverse complement strand
CGAAACATTCAAAGGCCTGTCAGGAACGTCCGCGGCGGGCAAAGAGGCATCGCTCGAGGAAATCGAAAAAGACGTCTCCTTAGACACCTTCGGCTCCGGCTCAGGACTGCTCGACCTGTCGCTTCAGGCAGACGACACCTCGTTAGGTGGAATCTTAGACGAGATTTATACACCCGGCGCGGAAGACAAGGCCCCCGGCGCTGCCCCTGCTG
>CAYLXJ010000175.1:0-5566 GCA_964387385.1 uncultured Pirellulales bacterium | reverse complement strand
CTCTCGAAGTGGCCGCAGAGGCCGACCAGATTCTCGCAGAAGGCCAGTTGGCTGAATCGCCGGTCGGTGCGCCCATTGGAATTGCGCCCGCTGCTTTCATCGAGCCGGCCCCTGACGCGATGAGTAATGCGCTGGGTATTATGCTCATTATCCCCCTGCTTGCCGTCATTTACACCGCTATCGTCGCAATCGCCGGTGTCAGCAATATGATGCCTGCGATTCTCAGGCCGGCACAGCCCTTCATCTGGTATATCGCGGGAGGCCTGGCTGTCGCGTCGCTTTTAATTGCAGGCATCGGCAAATCGATGAGCGGCGAGAAAAAACCAAAGGCCCCCAAACCTCCCAAGGTCAAAAAGGAAAAGCCGCCCAAAGTAAAAAAAGAAAAACCGCCCAAACCTGCCAAAAAATAACAGAAGTCAGCAGACAGCGGAATCAAATTACTGCGGCGTAACCGGATTAACAAAAAAACAGCCGAACATGTTGAGGCGTCGGCTGTTAACCCTATAAAACGATTGTACTTAAAAATATATATAACAAAAATCAGAATCCCGCCTATAGGGGACTTGCCTAATCCGAATACGAAAATTACCTAACACATCCTACAAAACGTCACTGCCGGCATTGCGAATCAATCGCGGCCTCCGCCATCCCTTAAGCCAAAAGCCGTCAAACGCCGAAGTATCATAAGAGGCCGATATGCTGACACAATCTGCGCCTGCAAAACAATATGAGAAGCATTTCTTCGTCGCCGATTCGCTCGAAGAATTATGCAGGTTCTACGGACTTAGCGGTGACTTCACCATAATAGAAGACGACCTCGACGAAGTAAGATTCATCGACGACTTGAACAGCCGAAGACGCCGCGACGCCGAAGTCCTGTCGCTTATTGCCGCAAACGCAGGGCCGGGCAAAATGCTCGATATCGGGACGCACTTCGGCAAAAGTGCGGCTCGAATGGCGGCCAATTCCCCCGCCTCGCTTGTCTATACGGTCAATATTCACCCCGACGAGTTCAAACAGGGAGGCAAACTGACTACCGAATGCCTGACTGTCGAGCAAATCGGCTCCTTCTATCGGCAAAAAAAACTCACCAATATCGTCCAGATTTATGCAAACACAAAATACTGGAACGTCCCGCCTGAAATCAGCGATTTGTCTGTTGTTTACGTTGACGGCTGCCACGACATGGAATTTGTCTTCTCCGACACGAAACTCGTCATCGACAGGGTCAAAAAAGGCGGCTTTATTCTGTGGCACGACTGCTCCCCCATTTATCGAAAGCACTTCCGCTGGATTGATCAGGCGATGCATGGTATCGAAATGCTCCTGGCCGACGGAACAATTAAAGGCCCTGTCCTCAACGTCCGCAACTCTTGGATCGGAATCTGGAAAAAACAGGCATAGCAGCAACCACTTTTTTGCCTTGTCATTCCTGCGCAAGCAGGAATCCAGTTTTTCCCTTTTTATTTACAAGCCATCCCAAAACCCCCTTCAGTATCAAAAACGCGGTTTTGCATAGGTTTTGGGATAGGTTCTAAATACCTTCTTGTCTTGGTGCCTTCGTGGTAAAAAACTACCCTTCTGCCGCGGCAAACGACTGTTTGACCTTTGCGCTTTTAATAAAGACAAGAAGCAAAACGGCGTAAATAAGACCGAATAAGCTGACGCACATTTTGGCGATAAAGACCGGCTTGTTGCCCTCGGGCGGATTCACCCAGCCGGCCGACAAAGCAAGAATATCCATCCCCCTGCGGAAAACCCACCAGATAATCGCCGTCCACGCGAACTTGACACAGCCGCCCCTCGCCCATCCCCTGAGCATTATAAGCCCCTCGCCGAGAAACAGCATCCACACATACAAGCTCAGGCCCGCTATGTAAGTCAGCAAAATAAATAGCGCATACCCCACGCTCATCCCGTATGCCTCCGCCGACACCGCTATTCCGAATATCGTGCAGGGGCTTGTCAATAAGCTCAGCCCCCCGATAGCGATATTGAATATGCCGAAAAGAGTTACGGCAATCGGCTGGCCCAAACTAAACGCCGGCTCCTCTTTTTTTGGCTCTTCTTTCTTTACCTCATCCATCTCTTTCTGCCACCAAGACACTAAGACACAAAACTTTTAACTTTTGCCTTTTTACTTTTCTATCGCCTCAAACGCCTGCTTGACTTTTTCGCTCTTCATAAATATAAGCAGCAAAGAAGGATATATGATACTAATGATAAGACCGAATGCATCCATAAATCCGTCTTCTTCGTTTACACTTGTCCATTGCATCCGTTCAGCAATCAAGTTTAAACAGAAAAAAATAAAACAGCATACAATATCACTGTAAGAAAAAAACACACTCCATTTCCTCGCCCATCTGGTCATCTTCAATAATCCAATTCCTGTCGTTATCTCAAATATAGATAAACCGAAAATTATTAAAAAAAAGAAATAAAAATGTATCGCGCCAGGATCAATTTTGATTGAAGCCCTTTCTGCGATTGTCAAACCGAATGTCAGTATCGAAAATATTAACCATATCCCGCCGAAGACACAATTCAAAACCCCGAACACCGTAACCGCCGCCGACCTGACTTTTGCATTGGTTATTGGTTGTTCGTTATTGGACATTTTCCGACATCCTCATTTAAACCAGAACGTCTCCGTTTATTCTTCTACTTAGCTATATTTTTCTCCGTACTTCATACTTATTATCTCTGCTAATAATGACATCAAATACACCACTATCTCTTAACCACTCCCAAACTTCTCCCTCCCATTTGTTCGCACTCTTCGCAACCATATGTTTAACAACGTCATCTGAAGCATATTCAGTTTTTTGGTGTTTAAGAGCCTGCCATCCATAAACAAATCCATGGCGAAAACCCTCTTTTTCACCCTTCCAGTTTCCAATAATGTAAGCTATTGGAACAAAAATAAATGTTATAACTAGTGCGATCTGCATTTATTCATTTCCTCCGATCCCGATTTTTTTCACAAATTGCTTTCATTAGAAAAATATTATTTTCACTTTTACTTATCAGGTGTCTTTCAGCGCACGCTACCCTTTTAATGAACTTTGATCCATCTTGCGAAACTACTGATCTTTTAAGTTTTTAAGAAACTTATTTTCTAAATGATTATCGATCAGCCTTAGCATATCACTAAGGTCTTGACAAGATTTTTCTAAAACCTCCCAAAATTCATCGTTTAAAATGAAATGTTTGTGACCATTCGAAAAATAATGCACAATTGGACCAAGCTTTGTGTCAACAATAATTCTTCCGTGAGCAAAAGCGTTCCTGTATTTCTCAGTATCAGCAAGAAGTTTCGTTAATTTATCATTATCTTTGCCGGTAAATATATTCTCTAAAGATGCTATTTCAACCAAAAGGCCCTTTTTCTTATGAAACGTAATTATATCCGCGTTTAATATATGATTAATAAAAAAATCTCTATTAGGTTTAATTTGACCTGCTACTGAACCAAATAAATAATTTGCGATGATTGTATTTATCCTTTGTTCTATTGATATTGCATACCAAATAACCAAGGCCGCATTTTGACGAGCTTCGTCCATTTGCTCAAAGGCAACCTTAAAATTAACAGTGCCTATTTCATAAATTGTTTTTCTGTCTGCCGTAGAAGAAGGAAACAACTTATCGAGCTTAAACGTTTGACAAACTGAACCGCCAATAGGCAACTGTATCTTTTTCATAATAGGTCTGTGATAGCTATTTTTAAACTACTTAATTCCTTATTTAAAGTCCGCCTGCTCGGCGTAGCCATTCGTCAAAACTGTGCTTTTCATTCTTCAACATCCTTAAAATCAGATTGTTCCTGTTTTAATTTCATATCATCTATTGTCCTTATTAATGAGGGATAGAACAATATATAGATGGTCTATAAATTCCGTATAGACACCTCGCAATTCATTTTCTTCTAACTGGATATACCCCTTAGCAATCTTGGTTAAACGTTGCTGTAAATTATCCCACTTTACTCCTTGTTGCCGAAATCGCTGACGAGCAAATCCAAAATCGTTAACTATTCGATTTGCCATCTCTTCCCACGTTAATTTCTGTTCATTAGGATAACGGCGAGCAAGGTTCATGATCTCGCCTTTATAGTGCTCAATTACATTCCTTAATGCAATACCAACATTGGCCTGCTTACTTGTACTTGCCAAAGTCGCTCTGTATTCATCCACTGCACTATTAAATTCATCCTCAAGTTTGGGAGATAAATTTTTTAATAATTTCCTTACTTCCTGTTCTCTTCCAAGCAGACTTTGAAGAGTTTCATATTGCTCGCTACATTTAATCCCCCAATCATATATTTGAATATCATTGCTATGTCTCGCTTGGTCGGTAACATTATATATCATGGTCGACGTTACCGATGTTGTAGCAACAGAAGCATCGAGTGCAACAAGTTTTATTTGTGGAATCTCTGGAAGTTCTCGTCGAACAGCCTCCAAATCTTCTGCCAAAGATAATTTTATATCATTAGAGAGTATATTCGATGCATGTTTTGGAACATTAGAAAGGGTTTTTTCTTCCCATTTAGCAAGTTCCAATTGTTGCTGAACCTTCGGTACCGCTTCCTGAACATCTTTAGCCCGACTCAACCAGTCAGCCAGATATACTTTCTTTTCATTTGCTAAATTACTTGGCTCACACATGAAATTTCTTTTAGTTTAGCCAAACATAATCATACATAACAAAAAATAAAAAATACAAAATAGAAAATAATAAATCGTTACGAGCATCCCATCGAATTCCCGCAGTTGAAGCACTTGTAGCAGGTGCCGTTTCGGACGGTGATTGAGCCGCAGATGTCGCAGGCGGGCGCGTCGTCCTGGAAATGCTCGAACTGCGAATTAAACTGCTGCATAACGACCGCTTCTAAAAGCAACTGGCCTTCGATATCGCCGCTCCTGCGCTCCTCAGCAGGAGCCGCCTCCGGCACAGCAACCGAGATGAGGGTATCGGCACGTTGATCGATGATGGCTTTTATGCGGTTGCGAACGTCTAACGAAGGCGCAGGCAAAATTGGTATCCTCGCCATAGGCATAGACCCGCTTATATTTGGCTTTGTCTCGACAATCGGCTTGGCTTCAGGAATTGACTTGACTTCAATAGCTGGTTTTGCCGCTGTTGTTTGTTTCACCTCAGCAATTTTTTGCGCCAAGTCGCGTGTTTTTTCCACGACCTGCCTGGCCGTCGTAACGTTCTTATTTTCAGGTGCTGCGGCCGTCCTGTCGGGCGTATTGGCTTCGGCGTAGCCGGGGATGAACTGACACCCCATCCAGCAGAAGATATAGTCGATTACGCTTTTGGCAAACGGGATATCACGGTTCGATGTCATCCCCGCCGGCTCAAAACGCGCGTGCCTGAACTTATCGACTAAGGTAATCAGCGGCACCCCGTACTGCAGCGCCATCGACGTGCAGCAGCCGATGACGTCCATAAGGCCGCCGACGGTGGAGCCCTCCTTGGCCATAGTGATAAACAACTCACCCGGCTGCCCGTCCTCGTGCAGCCCCACCGTCAGATAGCCCTCGTGACCCGCGAC
>CAYLXJ010000174.1:0-5797 GCA_964387385.1 uncultured Pirellulales bacterium | reverse complement strand
CAGAATCAGCGTCGAATCCCGCACAAGCGTTTTCAACCCCGATAAACTCCCTGAATCGCTCGAAGAGCCGATAAGTTTGTCTTTCACAGTTCGCCGATATCCATCTGCCGGCGGCAAATTCGATATCCTTGAATCATTCGAGCAGCAGTGCCGGCTGGCAGAAGAGCTTATGGCAGACAGAATCGTCCCAAATCTGGTACATCCGCTTATCAACGTTATCGCACAGAAACGTATAACTTAATCAAAGGAGTGCTTATGGCCCTCGTAGCTCCCCTCAGCAAATACAAGAGAAAAACCTTTATAATCTGGATGGCCATCTGTGTCGGTTTAGCTGCCTGGTTCGCTTACGATGGCTACTTGAATAAAAAATTCATAGAAAAACATACCGTAGAAGGCCAGGCGGACGATACACTGCTTTTCAATCAAAAAGTCCCGCCTTTTCTCGCTGGTGCGGCTTTATTGTTAGGCGCGTATCTTTTTGTAATCCGCAACAGGTCGGTAGTGGCTGATGAAACATGCCTTGTAATCGACGGCAAAACCAGTATCGCTTACGACTCTATACAAAAAATCGACAAGACAAACTTCGACTCAAAAGGTCATTTCACGCTCACTTACAAAGGTCCGGATGGCTCAGATATCGACCGCAAAATCAGCGACAGGAATTACGATGACCTCAAGCCGATTTTAGACCACCTCGTTGCGAAAATAAGTTGAATTTTGCGTTTCGAACAGTTAATCTTTTACCACGAAGACACCAGGACACAAAGGTTTCTTCATTTTTTTCCTTTTAAATTTTGTTTTTCCTAGTGCCTTTGTGTCTTGGCGGCAAAGAAGGGGATTATATGAATCGCTGTGTTATCGGCTTACAATGGGGTGATGAAGGCAAAGGCAAGGTCGTGGATATCCTCGCCGAGGATAGCGATATTGTCGTCCGCTACAACGGCGGCGCAAACGCAGGCCATACCGTCGTCGTGGGTAATGACAAATTTGCCCTGCACCTGCTGCCCAGCGGCTCAGTCAGGCCCAAAACGATGTGTGTAATTACAAGCGCAGTCGTGGTTGACCCTGAAACGCTCCTTTGTGAAATCGACGCCCTTTCCCAAAAACAAATTACTCTGAAAAACCGTCTGTTTATCAGTGAGAACGCTCATCTTGTCCTCGATTATCACAAAAAGGAAGACCAGCTTCGCGAGCAGTCCTTAGGCAAAAATAAAATCGGCACTACCGCCCGCGGCATCGGCCCCTGCAATGCCGACAAGGCCCAAAGAAGCAACGCCATACGTATGGGCGACCTGCGGGACCTGAACTCGTTTGAGGCAAAGCTTCGGACAATTGTCGAATACAAGAACAGGATTTTTACATCTGCCTATAACGCCGAGCCGATTGATTTGAAGGCCATTCTGGCAAAATGCAAATCTTACGCGGAAAACCTGCTCCCCTTTACCATCGACACGACTGAGTATCTGCATAACGCTATCGAAAAAGGCAAATCAATACTTTTCGAAGGCGCCCAGGGAACACTTCTTGATATCGACCACGGCACGTTTCCTTTTGTTACCAGCGCAAATGTCAGCGCGCTGGGAATGCCCGCGGGTTCCGGTGTGCCCGCCAAACGCGTCGATGAGTTTGTCGGTGTTGCCAAATGCTATACAACCAGGGTCGGAGCGGGGCCGTTTCCCACCGAGCTTGATAATGAAATCGGCCAATACATACGCGACAAGGGCCACGAATACGGCACAACTACAGGCAGGCCCAGAAGATGCGGCTGGTTTGACGCCGTTGTCGCATCGTATTCAGTCGCCATCGGCGGAATCGACTCAGCCGCTCTTATGCACCTCGATACCCTTACAGAGCTTGATGAGCTGAAGGTCTGCGTCAGTTACGAAATTGATGGCAAACAGACCTCGTTTTTCCCCGCCAATATCGATAAGCTGGCAAAAGCAAAATGCGTATATCAGTCGCTTCCCGGCTGGAAAGACGATATTACGCAGATAACGGATTTTAACCAATTGCCTGCAAATGCGCAAAATTACATTACCTTCCTTGAGAAACACATTAAATGCCCAGTAACAATGATAGGCGTCGGCCCGAATCGCAAACAAACTATTTTCAAACGGTAACGTTTTACGATTTGTAAAATTGAAAATAGAAAATAATAAATTGAAAATCACCGCTGCCCGGCTCGGGATAAGACCCGAGGATATGCCGCGTCATATCGCGATTATTATGGACGGTAACGGCCGATGGGCGCAAAAAAAAGGTCTGCCGCGATACGAAGGCCATAGACAGGGCGGAAAAACCGCAGAAAAAATCTCACAATGCTGCGTAGATTTCGGCATCGAGGCCCTCACTTTGTATTCCTTCAGTATGGAAAACTGGAAAAGACCCAAAGAGGAAGTCGATGCCCTGATGCACCTCTACGCCGAATACCTCACAAGAATGCGCCCCACGCTTATGAAAGATAACGTCCGCGTAGTCCACCTGGGCAGGATTAATCCCCTGCCCGAGACGGTCAGAAGCGCACTTCTCGGAACAATTGAGGTTACCAGCGCCAATACCGGTATGGTCTTCGCCCTTGCCCTCAATTATGGCGGCCGGACCGAAATCATCGATGCGACAAGAGAAATCGCCCGACTGCACAAAGCAGGCGAGCTTGCTCTCGACAATATCGACGAAAAGTGTGTTAGTGAACATCTTTATACTGCAGGTCTGCCCGACCCCGACCTTTTGATTCGGACTGCAAACGAAATGAGGGTCAGTAACTTTCTCTTATGGCAGATTTCTTACAGCGAGTTTTACGTGACCGAAACACTCTGGCCCGATTTCGAACAGGCCGACCTGGAAAAAGCCATATTGGCCTACTCAAAACGCACCCGGCGTTTCGGTGATGTTGTAAATCCTCCGCGGTAAAACGGAATAATATGCTAAAGTATCGGCTGATTTTTGGAACACTGATGACGCTGGCTTTTGTCGGTATCGTGCTTTTGGATGGCCGGCTCGAAAGCTCAGTTGATAAATATAGCGAAGGAACTCTTTTTTCTGTTCTTGTCGCCTTGTTGATTATTCCGGGGATGTTCGAATTATCCAAACTCGCCGCTGCAAGAGGAATTAAAATCCTACTGCCTGTATCATTGCCGGCGACGGTTCTTTTGGCAACCTGGTTTTGGTGGGATCAGTTTATTTTTGGGCCATATTATTATGATGGACCGATACTTTTTGCCGTGCCTTTGATGTTATGTTTCTTTTATCAGCGAATTCGATATGGGATATCAGGTACGCTTGCTAATATCGGCGGCGCCTGCTTTTCAATGATGTATCTGGGATTTCTGGTTATGTTTATTCCTGGCGTCAGGATTGATTTCGGCATCTGGCATCTGCTTATGCTGATTTTTGTCGTAAAGTGTTCTGATATAGGGGCCTACACATTCGGCCGACTTTTCGGCAAACACAAGTTCTCACCCGTTATCAGCCCCAAAAAAACCTGGGAAGGTATGGCAGGTGCAGTTTTGGCCGCAGTCATCGTCGCTGTGGCCTTCGCAGAATCCTGTGATATAATGTCCTGGCGGCTGGGTATCGTTTTTGGGGTCGTCTTCGCCTTTTTAGGCCAGTTGGGCGATTTGGCTGAATCAATGCTGAAACGAGACGCCGAAAAGAAAGACGCCTCGAACAGTGTGCCTGGTTTCGGCGGAATACTCGACGTCGTCGATTCGGTCCTCGTTACCGCGCCGTTCGGCTATATGTTCTTTTTATTTTTAGGAAAATAGCCGCAAAGACATAAAGTCACGAAGAAAAAAACAAAAAATACTTTGTGTCTTGGTGTCTTAGTGGCAAAAAAGGATTATTTTGGAAATTACAATACAATTAGAATCAGCAGCCGAACAGCTCGAGCTGTTCGGGCCTGCAGACAGTCACCTACGCCTTATCCGCGACACGCTCGACGTTCGTTTTACCGTGCGGCATAACAATTTGCTTATCGCCGGCAAGGCCGCAGACGTTAATCACGCCGCCGAGACAATCGACAAAATGCAAAAACACCTGCTCAGGCACGGCTCGCTTTTCCCCGAAGACGTCAATACTTTTCTTTCTGAGATTACCGTGCCGACGACGCCCCAGTCGCCGGATGCAATAGGTGTCTTTTCCCATAAAAAAATCATCGAGCCCAACACCAAAGGCCAGCTCCGCTACATCCAGACGATGCTCAATAATGACCTGACGTTCTGCATCGGCCCTGCGGGAACGGGTAAGACATATCTGGCGGTCGCCGTCGCTGTCTCGATGCTCAAAAAAAAGCAAATCAGGCGCATAATCCTCGCACGGCCCGCCGTCGAGGCAGGCGAAAAACTCGGTTTTCTTCCCGGCGACCTTCAGGCAAAGGTCAATCCCTATCTTCGTCCGCTTTTCGACGCACTGGAGGATATGATGGATTTCTCCCAGATGCGCAAATTTATGGACCTCGATATCATCGAAATCATACCGCTCGCCTTTATGCGGGGCAGGACCCTCAACGAATCCGTGATAATTTGCGACGAGGCACAGAACACATCGCCCCTGCAAATGCTAATGGTCCTCACCCGCCTCGGCCGCGGCTCAAAAATGATTATCACAGGCGATATAACTCAGATTGACCTGCCGGGAGGCCAGAAGAGTGGTATGATTGAGGCGATCGACCGGCTTCGCCGCATTAAGGGTATCGGCGTTGCAGAACTTACACGAATCGACATAGTCCGGCATCGCCTCGTTCAGAATATCGTCCGCGCCTATCACGCGGGTAGAAGCGTAAAAATGAAAAAAAATGTGTCAGGCCAGGTTTAGGAAACTCAAGTGGCATTTTTTAGAATAACTCACAGACGTTCACGGATATACAAGGCAACAGGTGTCCGCCTTTCCGACATCAGCGGCCTGTCAAGCCCCGATTTCATTTATTCGGTCCTAATATGGCTGCTTTTTGTCTGCCTGTGCGTTGCCGTCCTCGGTTATGACTCGATTAAACAGGCCCGCTATCTGCGCCTCGCCTCAACGGCTGTGGCTACCATCCTTATTTGCCTGACTGCCGCATTTCATATCTACCAGTATCAAAAACGACTCCTCAAAAACCGCCTCAGGGCCTTTGGCCTTGCAGCTCTGTTTATCATTTTGCTGACCGCGACCAAAATGTCGGTTTCACTCACTGGGCAAATCTTCTGGGCGACCGCCGCCGCCGTCGCTGCATCGCTTGTTCTGACCATCTGTTACAACCAGCGATTCGCAACAGTTATGACGATATTCTTCTGCATCCTTGCTTATTTCGCGGCGGGACACCTCGAAAACATTAATATTTTAATAGCGATGCTGGCTGCATCGATTCCATTCTGTTTCTTTCTGAAAGAAATCCGCACCCGGATGAAACTGCTCGAGATCAGCTTGCTTGCGGCTGTGACGGTTTTTTTAATGACAATAGCGATGGAAACCCTGTCCTCATCGACCGCCTTCCAAAAAGCGATTGAAAGAGGGGCTGTCAACGCAGCTATCACTATCATAATCGGCGTGATGATGCAGGGCCTTTTGCCCGTCCTTGAGAAGATATTTCATATAGCGACAAGTATGACGCTTCTGGATTTCAGCGATGCCAATCAGCCCCTTCTCAAGCGTCTTGCTATTGAGGCGCCAGGAACGTTCAGCCACAGTTTGTTCATCGGCTCAATCGCAGAGGCAGCCGCCGAATCAATAGGCCGCAACGGCCTGTTGTGCAGAGTGGGCGCCTACTATCACGATATCGGCAAAATCAACAAGCCCGGCTATTTCGTCGAAAATCAGCTCG
>CAYLXJ010000173.1:0-5810 GCA_964387385.1 uncultured Pirellulales bacterium | reverse complement strand
CTTGTCCCGTCCAGCCAGGTCATCGCCGGCATAGCTCCCGCCGCGAGCGTGAACCTGTCCATTTCCTCCATTTCCGCAAATGCTCCCTTGTCCGGCACAACGTAACCGACGCCGCCGCGTTTCATCGTCTTATTACGAATCGCGTTCAGAAGCTTTGGTCCTTCAGGCAGCCCTAATCCCATTGCGTCCGCTTCTAACTTTTCTGTCCAATACTGCACAAGTTTTGTTTTATCGGGAAAAATTTCTTTTGCCTTTCGCGCGTATGCCAGACATATATGCCTTTCAGTCGCGTTGCCCGATGGCGTTAGCGTCAGAACGTCTTCCACGTAATCAACACTCACAGGCGATAAATACTTGTTGACCCGTTGCACCAGCTCTATATTCCGCTGCTGTGCCGTTCCCTGCAGCCGCAATTGAAATTCCTTCAGTTCCCCCTTCAGATTTGCCGACGCAAATCCTATCCCCATATGATATGAAATCCCCGGCTCCCCCGGCGAATTGATGACGCGTTCGCTGAATTGAGGCACATAAACCCGCGTCTCAATCCCAGCCACGGCCTTAAGTCCAAGCTTCCTGGCTGCCTCGAAAAATTCTCCCCCTCCGTCAAGAACATCAAAGTCCACAATACCCGCCGCAGCCAGCCCTCTCTTCCGTGCAAGCCACGCGAATTTCGTTGGTGAATACCCGTAACAGTTATAAGAATAAAATGTATGACTGTGCAGATTCACCTCCGTCCCCGCATCCGGCAGCACTATTTGCCCACGCGAAATCTTTTCGCAGATTTCTTCTATCGCCTCCTTTCTCTGACCCGCTTCGAAGCTGTCTAATCTTGCCTCAAGTTCTTTTATTACGGCCATTATTATTTCTCTTTTGCTGAACAAAAGGAAAATCGTTCACTGTCAGGTTTATCCCGAGTATAAAAACGGAATGATAATCTAATCCGTCTGGTTATGCGATAGCTTGATGGCAAAATAATTGCCGATAGAGTTTCGCACACGAGCGGAAACTCTTTGAAATTCAGAATAAAAAAGAAAATTGCAGCGCAATACTATAAGGATAATGGGCGGTACTGGACTCGAACCAGTGGCCTCCAGCGTGTCGAGCTGGCGCTCTAACCAACTGAGCTAACCGCCCCGGTTTTCGCAAGCCATTATTACAATCTCTCTGCGTTTAGGCAAGGATTTTTTACGCGACGCATTCCTGCGACGAAGGCCTGTATATCTGATTGCGGGTTTTGAGCTCATTTGGCAGAAAATGCTCAACGGACCGAATGTCCAGCAGCATTTTTTTAAAAAGAAAATTCGATTGATTGTAATACAAGGGATGTTTTGATATTCTCGCTGCATTGAAAATCTTGGTTGCGAGCCGTGTTTTTAGTATGGAAACTCTCAATCTAATGGTTTAGGTAACATGTGAAGCAGATAAAAGAATGGTCATGGATGTCAGATTATCTTTATGGGTAATTATTGCAGGATTGTCGCTGGCCGGATGCGCTGCCTATTCCGGCCCTGCGGCCATAGTCCAAACAGAACCTAAATTTGGACTTACTGCTTACCATAAACTTGTGTTCAGTCAAAATGGGACCCTGCTGGCTGCACATGATGCAATTAGCGGGAAGGTTAAGATTTACCAGACGGAGAATTTGTCGCTGATTGGAAGCTGGAAAATGGCTCAGCTAAATTCGATGTTCTTCTCGCCCGACGGAAACTATCTTGCTGTCGATTCTGCGAATCGCAGAAAAATCGACATATGCCAGCTGCCGAGTGGTAAAACCGCTGCTTCCCTGTCATTTGATAAGCGAAAAATTATGGCCTTTATATTTTCTCCCGATTCCAGATTATTTTCCGTTCTTTGTGATGACGGTACCCTCCTGCGATGGGACACGCAAGGGTGGACACAAATGCCGGTTCGTCCTGCATCGTCTTTCTGGAGTAAGTTAGGAGCACCCAAGTACACGCACTCAGCATTTTCAGAAGATGGGAACCTGTTAATTTTGCAAGGTAAAAACAGCCTCTGGCTGTGGAATCTGCAAAACGATAACCTGTCTCCTGTGCCGAATCCTTTCGGACAGATTATTGGCCTGGCAGTAAGCAGAGATTTTATCCGAATAGCGGGAACCTGCTATAAGGGGCTTGATTTCGTGGTTCGAACATGGGAAGTTTCAACCGGGCATCCTGTGCCTCTTGAAGATGCTGAGTTTGGACTGTTCGCGAATATATTTTTATTCTCCGATTTTAATCATGCGTCGTCGCTTGTTTTTTCTCCCGACGGCACATTGCTCGCCGCCACGCTTACATCGTCCGGGCCAATGCGACGCGGCCCTGAGTCGAGAATCTGGCGGATTGATACAGGCACTGTTGTTTGGACAAGACCTTCTTTTGACCCCGAATGGGTTGGTCCGCCTCTGGCTTTTTCTCCGGACGGGCAATTACTTGCGGTTGGCGGAGGAAGTATCTGGTTATTCCGCATTAAAGATATTCTGTCACAAGGAAATCTCTGATAATTTCAGGAAAATATCGTTAGTTCCTGTGGTTGCAGTAGAGTTTTTAGCAGGGCAGGATTTACTTTGTCGTTATTCCTGTTCCGCTTTCAGACGGCGGGTCATTAAATCGTTAATGGCGTCCTGCACTGATTTGTTCTTGAATAAAATATCGTAAACCGCCTCGGTTATCGGCATCTCGACTTTGTATTTCGGCAAAAGCCCCTCGACTACCGATTTGCACGTGGCTATCCCCTCGATTACCGATTCCGTCGCCGATTTGGCCTGCACCGGCGTTTGCCCCATTCCAATTCTTTCCCCGAATGTGCGGTTCCTGCTTTTTTTCGATATGCAAGTCGTAACTAAATCGCCCAGCCCCGTTATTCCCGAAAATGTCTGCGGCCTCGCGCCCATCGCCATACCAAGCCGTGTTATCTCGGCAAGCCCCCGGCACAAAACGGCCGCCTTGGCGTTGTCGCCTGCACCGACGCCGTCTATTATCCCTGCCGCTATCGCGATAATGTTTTTTATCGCACCAGCAAGCTCGACCCCCACGATGTCGGTATTGGTATAAATCCGAAACCACGGCATGCTGAACGTAACCTGTATTTTTTCCGCAAGCCCAACGTCAGCCGACGCCGCACAGGCGGTAGCAGGCATCTTTCTTACAAGCTCATCGGCAATTGTCGGCCCCGACAGTGCAGCTAAAGGCCTCGGCCTTTTGTCTTCCAATACATCCGCGATTATCTGCGTCGGGCAAAGCAGCGTCTCGTTTTCAATCCCCTTCGCAACCGAACATATTGGGATTTCTTCCGGCACAAATTTCTTAAGCCGCCACCAGACGCTCCGCATAAATTGGCACGGCACTGCCGAAACAATTAATTCCGCACCCGCCATACTCCGGTCATCCCTCGGCTCGAATCGCATACCCTCAGGCAGCTTTTGCCCAGGCAAAAATCTTACGTTTTCCCTTTTTTGCTCCGTCTCAATAAGCTGCTCGGCGTCGTACCCCCACATCCGCACGCCGATACCCTTTTCCGCAAGCAGTATCGCCAGCGTCGTCCCCATCGCCCCGTCGCCGATTATCGAGATGTTTTTAAACATAACGCCATATTAGAATGATTTACACGCAGGATTGCAACAACCTGTTGTAAGCGCAGACCTGTTTGTTTCAGCAAAGCTTTCCAGATAATAAGACCCAAAATGCGGCTCTCAGCGTATTAAAAGTAAAGGTATTAAATTAAGTTTTTGAAAATATCGAAAATTTCAATGAAAAGGGACTTGCTATGGAACTGACTATTGGATTAACGCGGATTTGGGAACAATTTTACAGGCCCATTCAGTATATTCTGTTACGAAAGAAGAACAACGCCGCACAGTTGAGATGCCTGCTTGACCGCCTCGAAAAAAGCGACGACCCTACTAAAATTAAGGCCGAGGAAAAACGATTCCTGATGTCTATCAGCCCCAAAGAACTTGTGTTGGCAATGAAAAAACTCCTCAGAAAGGGCTGCGATTCGGCCAAACTCCGGAGGTTCTGCTCGCTTTACTCGGATTTGATTGATGACCGGACGATGATGCTCAGAAAAACACTCCCGACAGGGCACGTTATTAAAACCCTAATCGATGAGCACGAGACAATCCTGTGCCTCCTCGACGACCTCGACTTTGTCAACCAGTCGATTCAGGTGCTTAGAATCTATGACCCCAATCGCGTCGAATTCCGGCGCCTCGCTCACATCGCCCGCCAGCTTGTGTGTATCGATCCGCACCATAAAAGAGAAGAAGAAATCCTCCTGCCTCAGCTTGAAAAACGCGGCCTCTATGGCCTGCCTATGCCGATGCACGATGAGCACGAGCAGATTAGAAAATATAAACAAAAGCTGCTGGAGCTCGCTGAGGAAGTCGAGCGAATGGATTTCAAGGATTTCGCAAGTCAGCTCGACGGCGTCGTGCGGTTTCTGGTCCCTGTTTTCCAGGACCACATCTTCAGAATCAATAATATTATGTTCCCGACCGCGCTGGAAGCCATCGACGACCCGGAAATCTGGTCGCAACTGAAGCAGGAATGCGACAAAATCGGCTATTGCTGCTTCTCGCCCGCCGAGTAAAAACGGGCACATTTTGACCGTTAATCAAACGGCGCGATTTAGTGTTTTGCCGTCCGCCGTAAGCCGTCCCTTACGGGAGCCGCAACGGTGACGAAATTAATGTGATATTTTATTTCCCGTAACCTTCTGCTCGCCTCGCTGCGTCTTCAATTCGCCTGTAAGTTTTTTGCCGTCCAGCTTTCCCTCGAAATTCATCTCGAATCTTCTTGGACCCCACTGAAATTCCATCTTGAAACTCGCCTTGTCCCCGTCCAGATTAATTTTTTCAATCGGGGCCGTCCCGTATAAACCGCTCAAGTCAGGATTTACTTTCAGTCGCTGCCTTGTCGTGCCCCGCTCGCCCGTTACGTCCAGCATCCAGATACCGGTAAGTTCATTACCTCCTGTTGACGGCGTTTCCTTCACGCGTTTCGCATTTATTTTGTCCTGTATCCCGCCGTGTTCAAAAACTCCCGTAAGTTTGTCGTCCTCGATTTTCCCTCTAAAAAGCGCCTTGTATTCCTCTTTTTCAAATCTGGCTGTCTGAGTAAAGCTCACCGCGTTGTCCTTGAACCGGACGTCTTTCAACTCATTCAGCCCCCTGAAATTTATCCAATACCCGGCCAGTTTCTCTTCATCGTCGCCCATAAAAAACAGAATCGACCCCTGTCTCTCGCCAGGCGTCGGCTCAAGCTCCCAGTCGCCGTATATTTCCTTCCCGCCCATTCGCGCCGATTCAGGAAGCGGCGATACTTGCTCCTGCGCAATCTTCGTTAAATCAGGCGGCGTGTATTTCGGCAGCTTCCCTTCCGCTAACAGCTTCTTTACATAAACGCCGAAATCCTCGGTAGGCATATAATTCCAGTCCGCTATCAAAACAGGGCCCGCCGAGGGATGCAAATCCCACGCCGTAAACGACCAGTTGTGGTCCTGTATTGCCTGCAAAACGTGCAATAGCCAGTCGTCGCCTATAGCCGTTGACGGGCTTTGCCCCCACCAGCCCCGCCTTCTGTTCGGCCCGCCCGAACCGCCGAATTCGCTTATAATAATCGGCAATTCCTTCGCCGCCTCTTCCATTTTCGCAATCCACGTAAACACGCTCTCGCCCTTGTTGTCGTATGCGTGATTTGCGTAAATCACCCCGTTGCCCTTCGGGTCTTTAAGCTGCTTGCCCTCCAGAAATCCGCTCATATCGTATGCCCAGTCCAGTCCTCCCGCGACAACGACGTTTTTCGCCCCCG
>CAYLXJ010000172.1:0-5833 GCA_964387385.1 uncultured Pirellulales bacterium | reverse complement strand
CCATAATGATGACGATATACGCGGCGATTATCCCTATATCAACCGGCTTTAGCAGCATAAGGTCTCCTTTCATTTAAGAAACTGCCTGAAAGGACAACATTATTGAAAAAAGCCCGCTTGTTGCAATAAAAATTTGACGGCTAATCGCCTTGAACGAAAACCGGTGCAGAGTGGGATTGGAACGGCAAATTAACTTTTCTACAAAGAAATATGAAACATAAAAAAGGCATATAACATTTCGTTATATGCCTTGGGTTTTAAAATGAACGCTGTTAAATCAATCGACTTTTGGCGGGAATGGCCGGGTAGCGTTGCTGAGTTTGCCCCATGTGCGAATCTGCATCCAGTAAAGGTCCTGATATGTAGCATCAGTTGCGGGACCGAAAAGACTATCATTCGGATATGTGTTGTATAAACCGCTTACTTCTGCTTTTATGCCGAAATCGACTGTCTGTTTTGACGACCATTTTTTGAGTTCAGCGTGGCCGTCGGCAAAAGAAACCGTGGTTCCGCCACTGTGGCGAATCATTGGGGGGTCAAACCATTTTAAAAAGTTTGATCCACTGTAATTGACAGCATAGCTATCAGGAGTAATTTTTCCTTCGTCAATGAAGACAATGCGCATCGCGCTTTTCTTTATATTGAACGTACTATTTGTCCAAACCCCTGCGTTTGCTCCTCTGCTGCCAAAATTAATGGGGCCATCAGGAATGCCGTTCATAGAATCGACAATGATATAAGTAATTAACTCGCCTTTAACGCCTCCGGGGCAGCGGTATGATTTAGCGTCTCGCAGGTATCTCCACAAGGCGCCGCTTTCCATAGCGCATTTCTGGAATATTGGATCCAATGGAATGGTGGGAGTTCCATCGAGGTCGGCCCATGCGGGACCAATCCAGGGGATCTCATTGGGGCGACCTGCTGATGGCATTGCTTTGGTATTTGGGGGAGCCGGACAGTCCGGACAGGCAACGGTAGAATTAGTCGGAGCGCCATTGACAATTTTGCCGTTATTGTTGTCGGCGTATGCCATCCAGGCGAGCGTAAGCTGCTTGAGTGAACTTAGACATATAACTCTTTTCGCCTGGTCGCGTGCCTTGCCGAGCGCGGGCAGCAAGATTGCCATAAGGAGAGCTATGACGGCGATGACAACTAAGAGTTCGACGAGCGTGAATCCGGGTTCGCTGCGCTTCGCCGTGACGAGTCCTTTAGACCTTTTCATAAATAATACCCCTTCTTATTCATTTTTTACCTCGAAGTCACAAAGTCACTAAGTTTTAATTTTTAGTTTTTACTTTTAACTTTTTCCTTTTCTCTCTGTGTCTTATGTGGTAAAGTTCCTATATTACAATATTCCAATAACAGACCGCTTGCGCTTTCAAACTAACATATTTATCGGTCTATGGCAAGAGGAAAAATGAAAAAAGCGCGTTTTTTTGCAGAAAGGTCAGCCATAAGGGTTTAGCCCGCTTTTCTGTGCAGTAAAGCCATACAAAATACAGCATAAAGCGGTTTTAATCGACATCCGGCCTGTATCTGGGTCTGTATCCGATGCGCGTCCAGGTGTGAAACTGCATCCAGTAGAGGGCCGTCTGCATAGGCAATCCAGCCGAGGGCAAGCTGTTTGAGGTTGGCCATGCATACGATGCGTTTGCCCTGTTCACGCGCCCTGCCGAGGGCGGGCAGCAAAATGGCCATAAGAAGGGCGATTACCGCGATGACGACTAATAATTCGACGAGAGTAAATCCTCTATGTTGTTTTTTCATTTTCACCCTCAATAAGCAAGCAAAAAAATGACACAACAGCGTGCATTATTAATTTTTAAATATAGTATTTTTTTCCGTGGTTCGCAATAACTGCTGAAAAAAAAGAACGATTTTATCTTCCGGAGGCGAATTGACCTGCCAGAGATTTCGATTATAATGCTGGTTTTTGAGGGATAGTTTATGAGCGGAAAAGTAGTTAGGGCGATATTTCCGGGGTCGTTTGACCCTATTACAAACGGGCATTTAGACGTTATCAATCGCGGGATAAAGCTGTTTGATGAAGTTATAGTAGCTGTAGGCAAAAGTCCGCTTAAGGGGCAGCTTTTTACGCCCGATGAGCGGGTTGAAATGATAGCTGAGCTGATTAAGGATATGCCTGGTGTATGTGTGGAAGGTTTCGACGGCCTGACGGTGGAATTCGCGAAGGCCAAAAGAGCGGATGTAATTTTGCGGGGCTTGCGCAGCTTGACGGACGTGCATTATGAGCTTGAGCTTGCCATGACCAACCGCTCAGTGGCGGGGATTGAGACTGTATTTATTATGACGACTGAGCAGTACGGGTTTGTCAGCTCGACGCTGATTCGGCAGGTCGCGACATTGGGGGGCGATATTTCGAATATGGTGCCGGCTAACGTGAATAAGCTGCTGAAGGAACGGTTCGGGAAAATTTAGCCGCAAAAAGGCACAAAAGGAAGCAAAAAGAAAGAAGAAAGGAGGATTGATTTGTTTACGATAACCATAGACAAGCAATTCAAGGCAATTCACAGTGTTGCGTTGCCGAACGGGGCGAAAGAGCCGGAACATGAGCATTTCTGGGCGGTGTCGGCGGAGGTGTCCGCGGACAAGCTCGACAATAGGGGGATGGTCATAGATTTTGCCCATGTCAACGCCCGGCTGAACGATATTACCTCACAATTGAGCGGTGAGGTTTTGAACGATATCGATTATTTCCGAGAAAGCGGCTCGACGGCGGAAAACGTCGCGATGTATATTTTTAATAAGCTTGAGCCGAATCTTCCGGACGGCGTGCGGCTGCAAAGCGTTACAGTAAGCGAGCAGGTCGGCTGTTCGGCCAGATACTCAAAAGACACAGGACCCAAGACATAAGACCCAAGACCCAAGACGACTTGGCTTTGCTGCGGCAGGCGGAGGACAGGAGGCAGAGGACAGAGAACTGAGAGAAAAAGGAAAAAGTAAAAAAGACGAGGCGGGATTTTGATATAATAGTCCAAATATGCAGTGTGAATTTTGCCAGAGCAGAGAAGCAACGATACATTTGACGGAAATAACCGACGGCGTGCGGACAGAGATGCACCTTTGCGAGCAATGCGCACAGGAGCAGGGAGTGGGGACGAAAACCAATATTCCTCTCAACGAGCTTTTGAGCAACCTATTGAGTATGGGGCCAAAGGAAGAGCCGTCAATAACAGGTGAAAGTGAGGTTGTTTGCCGGTACTGCGGCTGGACGCTGGAGAAATTCCGTGAAATGGCAGTTCTGGGCTGTCCATATGATTACGAGGTTTTTGAGAAAGAGCTTCTGTCCTTGATTAAAAAGGCACACGATGGGGCGACGGAGCATTGCGGCAAAATGCCGGCGCGTATGCCGAAAGATGAGCAAAAACAAATGGAAGCAGCCCGTTTGAGAAAACAACTGGATGAGGCGGTGAAAAACGAGGATTACGAGCTTGCGGCGAAAATTCGCGACAAATTAGCAGGAAAGTGAAAAATAACCCCCCCGATAAATCGGGGGGCTAAGCATTTTAAGATGAAACTGACGGAAATAAGCGGCGGGATAAATGAGTGGTTCAGCGGCGAAGGCCCGCTGGGCGACGTGGTTGTATCGTCGAGAGTCCGGCTGGCGCGCAATCTGGCGGGGCATAAATTTCTGGCGGCCTGCTCAGTCGGCGAGAAAAGCGAAATCCTGCGTAAACTCAAAGATATTCTGATGGGATTACAGCTTGGCGACGAGGTTTTTTATATCGGCGTTGACAAGACACCGGTTTTGGAGAGGAGATTCTTAGTTGAGCGTCAGCTTATCAGCCAGCACCACGCTTTCGGCAAAGGGCCGAGGGGGGCGGTGATTGCCAGACGCGAGTTTTTTACAGCGATGATAAACGAGGAAGACCATCTCCGGCTTCAGGTATTGAAAGCAGGGTGTCAGTTGCGGGTGTGCATCGAGCAGATTGACCGCATCGATGATATGATTGAGCAGCATATAGAGTACGCGTTCAGCCCAAAATACGGTTATCTTACGGCCTGTCCGACGAATCTCGGAACGGGAATACGGGTTTCGGTTATGCTGCATCTGCCCGCTCTGAAAATGACGGGCCAGATTGAGAAATTTCTTAACGCCGCAAAGGCGATGGGGCTTGCCGTAAGGGGGCTTTTCGGCGAGGGGACCGAGGCGGCGGGCGATTTTTATCAACTCTCGAACCAGATTTCACTTGGCGTTTCGGAAAAGGACATTGTCAGCCGGTTTGAGCAGGCGATTATTCCCGAAATTGTTGAATACGAGCACGTTGCCCGTGACCGTATGCTGGCAAAAGAGCCAACTGTGCTGGACGACAAAATCTCGCGTGCGATGGCCTTATTGAAAAACGCCAACCTTATAAGCTCACAAGAGGCGTTATTTTTATTGAGCCACATCCGCTTAGGTCTGAATATGCACAAGCATCAGGGGGCTACGACTCCCGCAATCGAACGGCTGTGCTCATTGGGCAATGACGGCGGCAACGGCGGAACAGGCGGGCTTTCTATCGCCACGGTAAATCGTCTTTTTATGCTGACCTTGCCCGCGCATTTACAGCTCAACTACGGAAAAGAGCTTGATTCAACTCATCGCGATGTCCTTCGCGCACAAATCATTCGCTCCGCGCTGAACGGCTAATAGCAGACCTAAGACCCAAGAACCAAGACCCAAGGCCTAATACACAAGACCTGATTATCTGCCAAAATGGCATACAATAGAGAGCAAGAGCACAGGAGCACAAAGACAAAAGAGCGTAAGTGCTTCTTGCTTATGCACTTATGGCTTGTGCTCTTGTGCAGTGGGGGGTGGCACGGGGTTTGCGTTTCTTAATTCAGATTGAATTTGCGCATTTAACAGGCAAAAGAAAAGGAGCTGAATATGGCTACGAATAAAATAATTGGAATTGATTTGGGGACGACGAATTCGGTGGTTGCTGTTATGGAAGGCAATGCACCGAAGGTATTGATTAACTCGTCCGGCTCACGGCTGACACCTTCTGTGGTGGGCTTTACTGACAAGGGCGAACGATTAGTAGGCCAGATTGCAAAACATCAGCAGGTAACCAATCCTGAGCATACGGTTTTCTCAATCAAGCGATTTATGGGCAGACGGCATAATGAGGTCGCGTCTGAGGAAAAAATCGTGCCTTATAAAATCACGGGCGGGCCTGATGAATTAGTCAAGGTCAACGTCCGCGGCAAGGAATATACCCCGCCTGAAATCTCGGCGATGATTCTGCAGGATTTGAAAAAGACGGCAGAGGACTATTTAGGCGAGAAAGTCGAAAAGGCGGTAATCACTGTTCCGGCGTATTTCAACGACGCCCAGCGCCAGGCGACGAAGGACGCGGGCGCAATCGCTGGGCTTAAGGTCGAGCGGATTATCAATGAGCCGACGGCGGCGGCGCTTGCTTACGGCGTCGATAAGCAGAAAAACGAGAAGGTGGCCGTCTTCGATTTCGGCGGCGGTACGTTCGATATTTCGATACTCGATATAGGAGGTTTCGAGGAAAAGAGCGGCGTTATCGAGGTTTTGAGCACAAACGGCGATACGCATCTTGGCGGCGATGATTTGGACGCTGTGCTAATCAACTATATAGCCGATGAGTTCAAGAAGAAGGAGGGAATCGACCTTCGCAATGACCCGATGGCGCATCAGCGGCTTAAAGAGGCGGCGGAAAAGGCCAAATGCGAATTGAGCACTCAAATGGAGGCGACGATTAACCTGCCGTTTATCACCGCAGATGCCACCGGGCCGAAGCATTTACAGATGACGCTCACTCGCAGCAAAATGGAAGCGCTTTGCGAGCCGGTGTTC
>CAYLXJ010000171.1:0-5846 GCA_964387385.1 uncultured Pirellulales bacterium | reverse complement strand
TTTATTTTTTCTTCATTGCGATAATAATATCTTCCTGTCAGATGGCCGACGATCAGCAAAAACCATAATCGAGCAAAACCTAAAGGGAAACCTTGCAATCCAATCACCAGAATTGGAAAGCACACAAGTGTCCCGAACCAAATCACAGCAGGCATGTAAAAAACCATTACAATTAGAAGGTACGTAAAAAAAGTTCTGAATATGGAGCGGATGATAAGCAAAGGGTTGAGGCCCGCCAGCGAGTCGGACAAAATAACACTCAACAGGCCCATTGGAAAAAAGTAAATTGCACAGGACCACAACAAACAAAAAATCATGTCATTTTGAATTATATAAATCAGCACATCTTTTCCTGATTCACCTTCACTTAAAGTAAACAAAGCCCGGAAAATTCTCATCGGCGGGTATTTGATTATTGAATACAAAAGAGGCGGAAGCCAAAATACTATCCAGGTAAAAATCAAACGGAATAACTGTCCCCAATCAGAAAAGGTGTTTATTGTTTCAGGGGCCCTAATTCCGCCCGCGGCACTGTCGCTTATACATTCGGAAAAGTACCAGAGCAGAAACAGTGCGACAGGAATTTTTACGAAAGCAATTCCTGGAATCGATATAAAAAAGCCAAATGGACCAAGCAGCAACGCAGCAACATTAACTAAAAAAGGCACAATGACAATAATTCCAATGGATATAAGCCCCGGTGTGCTGACCGGATAGAGGAAAATATCGATAAGCCAGGGGTACTTTCGCTGTGGAGGTGGTTCCGGCAAGAGTGAGTTCAAACCTGCGTTTTGGCGCAGGGCTTCGAGCTGCTGTTGCTCAGGAAGGTCCGGCGCGCGTTCCGATTTGGGAACCGGCTCAAAAAGAAGGTTGGTAAAAGGGTCAGGTTTTGAAGCATCGGATTTGGCGGAAACGGGTTCGTCGGGCACATCGGCTGGCGAAACAACGATAAAACGGTTACATTTGGGGCATTTGACTTTTTTGCCTGCATGTATCGAAGGGACGCGAATCTGCTGCCGGCAGAAGGGGCAGTTGAACCGGATAACTGCTTCGGACGGATTAACATTTTGACCTGTGTCATCCATAGCGTAATAAGCCACTGCCACGACGGGGCTTACAATAGAAACTAAATGCCCCAGTCGAGCTTCGCTTTGTATCGGAAATAGAATCTTCCCAGCAAGTGCGCCGATACCATTGTTAGATAGATGAAAGCAATCTTGTAAAGGATAAAAGTCATACCTAAAAGATAGTCAAGAACTGATGATATGTAAAAAAATGCACCAAGCTCTCCCTGTGGTTTCGGCAGGCCGGATATGATTCGGCTGACTGGCCACGCAATTAGTGAAAAGATTAGAACGAGGCCGAGATACGGCAGAAACGTTCGGTATATAGATTTAAAAATCAGTATCGGGCTTAATGCTTCGACGGAGTCGAATAGGGCTGCCACTAAAAGCGTAATCGGAAGGGAAAAAACACCTGCTGCCAGTAACAGCCGGAATAACGTGCCGGTTTGCTCGGTGATGATAAAATATGCCATTGCGGGGAAAAGGCACACCGCCACGGCGCCAAACATAAGAAAAATCTGTGAAACAAGCTCGCCTTTTTCTGGTACGTCATAAACCGTCACGTCCGGTGCACGCAGGCCACCTTTAGAACTGTCGAAGATACAATGACTGATGTAATAAAAAAAGTAGCCGATGAACAGTATGTAACAAACCAGCGTGATGAGGCCAAAAGCAAAATCGATAAAATGAAGGATTAGCTTTTGAATCAATAAAGGACCGAGCAAAAAAATTATCAGGTGGATTGTCCCCGCGATGCTGAAGGGGTAGAGAAATATATCTATAAACCACGGCAGTTTTCTTTCAGGAGGCACCTCGGGCTTAAAAACTTCCTGTTTTAGTTTTTCGACCTGGGCCTTTAACTGACCGTCGATTTTGGCCGACGGCTGAGACGAATCAAAGTTCGGCGAAGTTTCCTGCATCAGCCGACCTTTCTTTCCGCAAACTCAGGTTTTACAATTTCGTTTTTATAATCTCAGCGGCTTTTGCGAGGGCCTCGTCGATTTTTTCAGGTCTTTTACCGCCTGCCTGCGCCATATTTGGTCTTCCGCCGCCCCCCCCGTCGATTATCGGAGATATTTGTTTGAGCAGGTCGGCTGCGCCAATTTTTGAAATAAGGTCATCGGTTACTCCCGCTATAAGAGTCGCCTTATCGCCTTCAGCAAATCCGAGGACGATAACTGCTGATTTGGCCTTTTTCTTTAGCATATCAATCGCCGCCCTTGCCTGCTCTGCGGTTGTGAGCGAGAGTTTGCCGATGATTATCGAAACATCGCCGATTTTCTCGCTATTTTCCAGCAGTTGTTTTGCCTCAGCTAATGAATCGACCGCGCCCTGCTGAGGTGCTGATTTAAGCTGTTTGGCAAGTTTCTTGTTTTCAGCCAACAGCTTGTTTACTCTTTCGACGATATTTTCCGGCGAGACCTTCAGCAAAACAGCAAGCTCATCAACTATGTCGCTTCGCTGTTCGAGGTATTTTGCCAGGCCGGCGCCGGTAAGGGCGGTAATTCTGCGCACGCCCGCCGAAACGCTTTCTTCCTTTATGATTTTGAAATCGGTAATCACGCCCGTCCTGTCAACATGCGTGCCGCCGCAGAATTCCTTGCTTAATGCAAGATTCAGTCCCTTTTCATCAGGCGCGCCTACGGCCACGACGCGGACGACCTCTCCGTATTTTTCCCCGAATAAAGCCATAGCTCCTAACTTTTCGGCTTCCTCCCGCGGTAAAACTGCGCAGGTAACGGGCAAGTCGGACTCGATTTTTTCCCTGACCAATTTCTCGACTTTGCTTATTTCTTCAGACGTCATTGCCTTGGGATAGGTGAAATCGAAACGCAGGTAATCAGGCGAGACCAAGCTTCCCTGCTGGGCGACGGACTTGCCGAGCACCTGCTGAAGCGCCCACTGCAAAAGATGTGTGGCAGTGTGGTTTTTTCTTGTTGCCTCCCTGTCCGGGCTGACTATGGCGGTTACCTTGTCGCCGGCGGCCAATTTCCCTTCGACGAGCCGGCCGCGATGTATGATGCAGTCGGCGATTTTAACAGTCATATCGACTATGAAATTTCCCTTGTCTGAAATTATCGTGCCGCAGTCGCCGACCTGCCCGCCCATTTCTGCGTAAAAGCAGGTCCTGTCTAATACAACGCCGATTTCTGCGCCGGTTTGAAATTCTCCGTCGGTTTTGAAGGAGCCCTGGTCGATAAAACCAACGATAGCAGCGGACAGCCGGTCGGTCTTGTATTTGTGCAAATCCTCGGTTACGGGCAATTCCGCGTCGGCTAATGTAACTAACAATTGAGCGCCTTTTTGTGCGGCTCTTGCCCGGCTTCGCTGCTGTTCCATAAGGTCGTCGAAGCCGATGGTATCGACCTTGAGATCCCGCTCCTGCGCCATAAGCTGTGTGAGGTCGATGGGAAAGCCGTAGGTATCGTAAAGCTGAAATGCATCCTCGCCGGTAATGGTTTTGTTTTTGGATGCTTGTGCTTTGTCGGCGGCCTCGTTGAATATCTCGAGTCCCCTGTCCAATGTTCTGCCGAAACTTGCCTCTTCGGATTCGATTACCGTCGAGACGAAATCAGCACGTGCTTTTATTTCAGGGAACGCCTCGCCAAGACAGTCGCCTACAGCGGGCACAAGTTTATAAAGGAACGGTTCGTGAAGGCCGAGCTCTCTGCCGAAACGAGAGGCCCGACGCAAAATCCTGCGAATGACATAACCCCTGCCCTCGTTTGACGGTGTTGCCCCGTCTGTTATCGCAAACGTCAGGGCCCGAATGTGGTCGGCGACAACCCTGAATGCGTTGTCGGTTTTATTGCCAAATTGAGACGTAAATTTTTTGCCCGTCATTTCAGCTAATCGGTCGGTAATCGGCGAGAAAAGGTCGGTATCATAATTGCTTTTCTTATTTTGCAGGACTGCTGTAATCCTTTCAAGGCCTGCGCCGGTATCGACGTATTTGGCGGAAAGCGGGCTTAATTTGCCGCTTTCTCCGCGATTGAACTGAATAAAAACAAGGTTCCATAATTCGATGAATCTTGCGCAGCCGGCGTTTACGGCGCACTTATGGCCGGGGACGTTTTTCTTGTCGCAGCGTTCGGGCCCGAGGTCGATATGTATCTCGCTGCACGGTCCGCAGGGGCCGGTCTCGCCCATTTCCCAGAAGTTGTCCTTTCTGCTGAACTTGAGAACGCGCTCGGCCGGTATCGGCGTAACTTTTGTCCAGAGTTCGGCCGCCTCGACGTCCTCAGGCAGATTGTCGTGGGCGTCGCCGGCAAATACGGTGGCATATAATTTATTTGGGTCAATGCCCCATACCCCGGTGAGCAGTTCCCACGCCCATTCGATTGCCTCATGCTTGAAATAATCGCCGAATGACCAGTTGCCTAACATTTCAAAAAACGTGTGGTGATAATTGTCGTGGCCGACCTCTTCGAGGTCGTTGTGCTTGCCGCTTACGCGCAGGCATTTCTGGCTGTTGACCGCCCGTCCCCATTGCGGGACGCTCAGCCCCAGGAATATGTCCTTGAACTGGTTCATCCCCGCGTTTGCAAACAACAGCGTCGGGTCGTCTATCGGCACAATCGGCGAACTCGGCACAAACGCGTGTTCCTTGCCCTTGAAAAATTCGATAAAACCCGTTCTTATCTGTTTTGCGCTCAGTGTCATGGAATATCGTTTCTCGTATGTCGGTTGCGCTGCTCGTTTCGTCGCTCGTTGAACGGTTGCGTCTTAGACGTTCTACGTTTTTCGCAACCGATACGAGCCGCGCAACCACAACCGTTTTACGTTTTTATGACGGCTTTTCCTCCACGAGCCCTTTTGCGACTAAAATTTTATGCTTAATCTGCTCGCAGAGGTCCTTGTTATCGACAAGGAATTGCCTCGCCTTTTCCCTGCCCTGACCGAGACGCACCTGACCAAAACTCAGATGAGTGCCGGATTTCTCGATTACGTTGCACTGGGTCCCTAAGTCAAGAAGGTCGCCCTCGTAGCTTATGCCGTGGTCGAACATAACGTCAAATTCGGCCTCGCGGAAAGGCGGCGCGATTTTGTTTTTGACGACGCGTGCCCGCACCCTGCTTCCTACGGCCCCGGCCTCCTCTTTTATGGTCGTTACCCGTCTCAGGTCAAGCCGAACCGAGCTGTAAAATTTCAGGGCGTTGCCGCCCGTTGTTGTTTCCGGGTTGCCGAACATCACGCCGATTTTCATTCGAATCTGGTTTATGAAAATCAGCGCCGTTTTGCTCCTCGCGATTATGGCGGTGAGTTTCCGCATCGCTTGGCTCATTAGCCGCGCCTGAAGACCCATGTGGCTGTCGCCCATTTCGCCCTCGATTTCGGCCTTCGGCGTCAGCGCCGCCACCGAATCAATCACCAGCACGTCAACCGAATTGGACGCAATCAGCATTTCCGCGATATCAAGCGCCTGCTCGCCCGTATCGGGCTGGCTTATCAGAAGCGAGCTGACGTCAACGCCAAGGCGTTTTGCCCAGGTAGTATCGAGCGCGTGCTCGGCGTCGATAAAGGCCGCGACGCCGCCCGCCTTCTGGGCGTTGGCTATGATATGAAGAGCCAGCGTTGTTTTGCCCGATGACTCAGGCCCGAATAATTCCGTGATTCTGCCCCGTGGAATCCCAGCCCCCCCTAATGCGATATCCAGCGACAAGGCCCCCGTCGGGATACCCTCGATTTTGGCGTATTTATGCTCGTCCATCTGCATAATGGAGCCCTTGCCGTATTGCTTTTCGATTTGAGCGATGACCCGCTGCAACGCCGATTCTGCAC
>CAYLXJ010000170.1:0-5858 GCA_964387385.1 uncultured Pirellulales bacterium | reverse complement strand
CCGGCCCTAACGGAAATCTCCAGACCCTCAATGCAACCGTATCCTGGCCCGCAGACCTGTCAAACAACAACGTTGACTCCGACAGAACCTTCTCCCTGTCCGAATTACTGATAATTCATTAAAAAGTATTGTTAAATTATGATGAAACTAAAACAAGCAAGAAGAGGCCTAACGCTTATCGAGCTTATGGTTGTAACAGCGCTGATAAGCGTATGTATGGTTTCCGTCGGCTTCGTCTTCTCAGACAGCCAGAAGGCCTGGAACAAAACCTACACAAAGGCCAACAGCTCGATTATGCTCGACAGCCACCGCGCAGGTAAGGCCTTCGAGGCAACCATTCGAAAGGCGTCCTCCGAAAAGTATATGCTCGACGCTGAGGGGCATTGGGTTGAGGTCTATTACTTCTCTTCCGACACTGCCTCAACCATCGACCGCTATGCGCGGCTTAAAGTGGAAGACGGCACGTTCTTCGTCGAACACGGCATCCCCAGCCCAAGGCAGACGCTTTATACAAATCCAATTTGTGAAAATGTGACTTCGTTTTCCTTTTCCGGTTCCGGTCGATGTATTCGTATGCGGATGACGGTTAGCGACGGCGATTCCGACGTCTCCTTCATCTCCTCGGCTGTTCCTCAGAATGAATAAGACCTTTCAATATCAGAGGTGTTTTATGCCGGCAATACTCATAAAAAAACGACACGGATTCATAACCCCGCTGGCTCTGGTCGCCGCTCTTTTCCTTTTTATAATCGGCCTGGGACTATTGACTATCGGATTCCATCGCCGCCTGTATTCCATTCGCTCTAATCACCAGCTCAACGCCCGCTGCGCCGCCGATTACGGCCTCACACGGGCCGTCTATGAAATGAACTCCCGTCTTTCACCACTTACTATAAATGACGCCAATCTCCCAGCCGCCTCCAACGTCGCCATCCCCGCAAACGACGCTAAATACTCCTACACCGTCACGAAAAACGGAGGAACTTATATTGTCAGCGCAACAGGCAGAAGCGGCCCTGTTACAAAAACCGTCCTCGCAGACCTCCGCCTCAAAAGCGCCTTCGAATACGCCATCCTCACGAAAAATACTCTCGACATCGGCAGTGTCAGCACCGTTGACTGCAACGGCTGCGATATCATCCCCCTAAAAATCGGCACCACGAACAATCCGACCTCTGAAATCCTCCTTAAGCCCAACTCCGTCGTCAATGGAGACATTATCATTGGACAGGACGGCACCCCCGCCGTAATCGTCGGTTCCGGTGCTACCATTACAGGCGGTATATATGCCGTAGCAACCGACTTCGATTTACCGATACCATCAGTCCCGGCCGGCTTCGATACCGCCCCAACTATTGCTGTTACTTCTTCGTCTTCAATCGACACGCCGGGCAAATACGTATGTTCAAAAATTGACTTGAAAAACGGCGGCACTCTAAACATAAATGCAAATGTCGAATTATACGTAACGGGAGATATAACCCTCAAAAACGGCGCTGATATCTATCTCGCCCCCGGCGTCGAACTGACAATTTACCTTGCCGGCTCATTCGACGGCTACTATGGCGCTGGGTTCAACTACGGGGGTGACCCGCGCAAGCTTTCCATATATGGACTTGGCACCAATGACATCGTCATAAAAAATAGCGACGCATTCGCCGGCACCATATACGCGCCGAACGCCGACGTGCACCTGTATAACTCCGCCAAAGTGTACGGCTCGGTCATTGCAAACAACTATAAACAGGATAATTCCGCCCTGTTCACCTATGATGCTCGCCTCAGGCAGGCCAGCATCGATGACGAATTCGTCCGTTTCGTCCCCACCCACTGGCGCGAACAATAACTGCTTCTCCATCAATTAAAAAGGCCATCCTGAAAATTTGTCCGGATGGCCCATTGGTTCGTAAAAATTGTTTCAAAATCACCCTAAGGAGGCCGAGGCGGAGGGCGTATCCTGTACGCCAGATGATTCACTCCAAAAAAATCCCCTAAAACCTGGGATATTCTTTCGCAGAAAACAACAAATTCCCCCCATACCAAACCCGCCTCTAACGACGGGCTAAATACTACAACTACCAGCCCTATTGCAGGCAACACTTTTTCCACATTCGTGCCCCCAATGACTATGGTTATATCATCGACAAACCCCTCGTTTTTTGATTAGCCGAAAACCTCCCGCACTGTTACCCGACAAAAAACCGCGTTATCAGTATGAATAGGCCAGTTCCGTCAAGCGGTTGCGGTTGCGCAGCTCGTATCGGCTGCGTCAAAAGCAAAATGTGGCACGGGCTTCCAGCCCGTGAAAACACGGCCAAGATGGCCGTGCCACATACGCAACCGTCCAGCGATTGACGACACGAGCAGCGAAACCGAGCTACGAAATACGCAACCTTTGGTCTCGGCTTTCACCTGGTCCTGTTCAAAAGCGCCCTCGCTAAGTATTGAAGCGTATCCGCCTTTTTGCCAAACGGCTCAAGTGAGGCAACCGCCTCATCCGCAATCCTTTTGGCCAATCGCCTCGATTCTTTCAGCCCCACCGCCGCCGGATAAGTCGCCTTACCCTGCCTGGCGTCCTTGCCGCTTGTCTTGCCCAACTCCTCGCTTGTCCCGCAGACATCTAATATGTCATCTGCTATTTGAAATCCCAGCCCTATTTTCAAACCGAACTCTCGCAGGTATTTCAGCTCTCTTTCGTCGGCTCCGCCGCAAATCCCCCCCATCACCGCCGCACACCGAAACATCTTCGCCGTCTTATTGACGTGAATCCTTCTGAGCATCTTTTGTGGCACGGCCATCTTGGCCGTGCTTTCACGGGCTGGAAGCCCGTGCCACGCCGCTTTCAAATCCGCCATTTGCCCCGCCACCATACCCGCTGCCCCCGCCGCCTCTGAAAGCTCTCTTATCAAACGAACCGCTCTTTCGGGCTTTTCAATTTCTTTCGCCAGCAGCTCAAACCCCAGCGTCAATAACGCATCGCCGGTTAATATCGCCGTCGCCTCGTCATATTTTTTATGACAGGTCAATCGCCCGCGCCGATAATCGTCATCGTCCATCGCGGGCAAATCATCGTGTATAAGCGAATACGTATGCACCATTTCAATCGCCGCCGCCGCCGTCTGTGCGTCGCGATTGATTTTCCCCCCGATTAACTCACAGCACCATAATACTATCGCGCCCCTGACGCGTTTGCCCGCCCCTTCGAGCACATACCGCATCGGCACTCGAAGCTCGTCAGCAATCAACTCCCGCCGCCTCGATATCCGCCCAAGCGTCTTATTGACCAACTTTACCTTGCTATCAAGCTCTTTACTAAAATCTTTTTCGCTAACCGCCATAAAATTATCTCAAAACTTGTTCGCCTTCAATGAATTGCTTCAGAACTTTAAAAACGGTATTATACACCTCTTCCGAAACGTCTAAAGGAAATTATGAAAAACCGGCAAATACTGATTCTCGGCGTTACCGCATCCGGCAAAGGCCGGCTCGCATTCGAACTGGCCAAATCCCTCAACGCCGAAATCATTTCAATCGACTCGATGAAGGTCTATCGCCGAATGGATATCGGCACCGCCAAACCCCCAAAAGAAAAACGCGACCAGATACCCTATCATTTAATCGATGTTGTAGAACCCAGCGATTCCTTCAGCGTCGCAAGCTTCCTCGAACTCGCCGAAGCAGCCGTCGCCGACATCCGAAGCCGAAATAAACCCGCTTGCCACGGCCGACTCGCCTCCGGCGAGTCGAGACGGGTCGTCGCCGTTGGCGGCACCGCCCTTTATATCAAATCACTGCTATATGGTCTTTTCGAAGGTCCCGGCGCCGATGAAACTATCCGCGCCGAACTCAAAACCCAGGCGCAAACCGAAGGTCTTGATAAACTATACGAACAGCTCCGCAAAATCGACCCTGACACCGCGAACAAAATCAGCTCCAATGACCCTCGCCGCATCATCCGCGCCCTCGAGGTCTATCGCCTCACCGGCAAACCAATATCCCAATTCCAGCAGCAGTGGAACGCTGACGCTGCGCACGATTGGACAATCATCGGTGTGAGACGTGAAAAAACCGAGGAAAATAAACGCATCAACGCGAGAGTCAAAAAAATGCTCGACGCCGGCCTCGTCGATGAGGTCAAAGCCCTTCTTGCCGAACAAAAACCCCTCAGCAAACAGGCACGCTGCGCCATCGGCTACGCGGAAATCATCGACCACCTTTCCGGCAAAACCTCCCTCGACGACGCAATAGAGCTAATCAAAAAAAACACCCGCAAACTCGCCAAGGCCCAGCGGACCTGGTTCAAAACCTTCAAAAACGTCCTCTGGCTCACCCTCACCCCCGATGAAACCCCTGAAGAAATTCTAAATAAAACACTTGCACTATTGCAAAACGAATCAAAAACCGGCTAATATTACACTGCTTATGAATACAAACGAATTAAAAGAAAAACTTAACGAGCTAAGAAATCTCCCCAAAGAAACCGAATGGGTCGAGTTCAAAACGGCTGAAAACGACTTTCATTCCGACAAACTCGGTAAATACTTCTCCGCATTGAGCAACGAAGCCAATCTTAAAGAGAAAGATTCTGCCTGGCTTATTTTTGGCATAAAAGACAAAGACAGAAAAATTGTGGGCACAAACTTCCGCACCCCAAGCAAAAATCTCGATATCCTGAAATCAGAGATTGCCAATCATACCAATAATCGTATTACTTTTATTGAGATTTACGAGCTTTCGCTTCCTGAGGGGCGCGTAATAATGTTCCAGATACCACCTGCTTCTAAAGGAATGCCTACAAGTTGGAAAGGCCATTATTACGGCAGAGAAGGTGAGTCAATTAATGCCTTAAGCTTGGTGGAAATAGAACAAATTCGCAATCAAATTAAACCAGACTGGTCTGCCCAGATCTGTGACAATGCCAGTATCATTGACCTGGCCCCAGCAGCTATTGCAAAGGCCAGAGAGGAATACAAAAAGAAAAATCCTTCACTTTCACAAGAAGTTGATAAATGGGAAGACCGGGTTTTCCTTAATAAGGCAAAAATTACTATCGAAGATAAAATAACAAATACGGCAATAATACTTCTCGGAAATGAGGAATCTGAACACTTCTTATCACCATCCGTTGCCAAAATAACTTGGATTTGGAATGACGAAAAGAACAAAGAAACTTCATATGAACACTTCGGCCCTCCTTTTATTCTTAACGTGGAACGGGTTTTGGCAAAAATTCACAATATAAAATATCAATATCTCCCCAATGAAACACTCTTTCCTGTAGAACTTACTAAATACGACACTTGGGTAATTCGAGAAGCACTGCATAATTGTATCGCCCACCAGGATTACGAGCTAAAAGGAAGAATCAGCGTTGTTGAGAAACCGGAAGAATTGATATTTGAAAACGCGGGTACTTTCATCCCAGGCAATGTCGAGAATGTTATCCAACAAGATTCGCCCCCTTCTGTTTATCGAAACCCATTCTTTGCGAATGCTATGGTCAATTTCAATATGATTGACACCATTGGAAGCGGAATAAAAAGAATGTTCCAAACACAGAAGGAACGATTCTTTCCGCTCCCCGATTATGACCTGACAAAACGGGAAAGGGTCGTTGTTAAAATACAGGGGCGAGTCCTTAATGAGAACTACACACAGTTGCTTATCAAACACAACGATCTGGATCTGCCTACAGTAATGCTGTTAGACAAGGTTCAGAAACGTGTTCGGCTGTCTAAAAAAGAGCATGAAACCTTGAAGTCAAAAAAACTCGTGGAGGGCAGATATCCTAACCTTTATGTGGCTTCAAAAATCGCATTAACCGCCAAAGAAAAAGCCAAATATATAAAATACAGGGC
>CAYLXJ010000169.1:0-5893 GCA_964387385.1 uncultured Pirellulales bacterium | reverse complement strand
CATAATTCGAGTCCGCGGCGTTTAATAAATCACGTGTCCATAATCCAACATACCAGCCCCAGGGTTGCGGCTCATCATATGGTTCTGCGCATGCGCCAATTTTTATTCTCGGATTAACCGTTTTCATCGCGTTTGAAAATCGAGCGAATGAATTGCCGTAATAAGTGCCGCTGATTCCTGGAAAATATCCGTATTCCCATGGGCCGCCGATTTCATTTCCGATTTCCCAATAGCGAGCGCAATTGATTCTTGTACTCTGTTCGAGGACCCATTCAGCCGCGGCAGTAATTGCACCAGCTTCCCAATGGTTGACGTCAGTCCCGTTAGAATCGCTCCAGATGCCTGAGAAATTGACTATCGGCTGCATCATGGAGTCGAATTTATTTATTCTATACATTGATTCGCCATAGTTGACTTTCCATGTTTGAGAATAATTCGGAGCTTCCATATCGCTCCAGAGGTGCCCGTTCGCCCATGAGCCGCCAGGCCAGCGAACGTGTCTGCTGCCCGCCGCCTCTATCATAATGTTGACATTATCATTGCCCCCGTTTTGCTTGCCGTCCCAGGTTTGCATGTTTGTTCCATACATTGTCTCAGAAATCGCGCGAATATACGATGAGGCATCCACGGTCACAGTCAAATCAGCGGCATAAGCCGGCAGGACAGAACTTAAAAGCAAAAAACTAATTACAGCAAGTAATCGCATTTTCAATATCACCACTACATCCCCACAAAAACATGCCAAAAACGCGTTATGCGTCATACATTCCTGTATTTTATTGACTCTTTATTTTTTCATCATACATTATAGTGCATCATATTATTACTTTATATGCCAATATTTGTTCAATAGATGTCTATTATTGACTTTTTACGGAATTGGTATTTATGTTCATACTGGCTTTCAAATACTCCTGCGGGATGACTGGCTATATAACGTTAGGTTCCTCGTTTTCAGCTTAAAGAACCGGAAGTTTGCAGGTCTGCTCCACTCCTGCTCCTGCCGCTATTTTACAAGAACCGAGATGTCGGCTGCCGACGCTAAACCACTGTCATTGGCCGTTCGCAACGCCGTCAAACGAAAGTAGCGAGCGGGCATCTCCGTCTTGAGCTTCACGATCTGCTGCTGCCGGCTGTTGACAATGTTGTCGAAATCCACATTGTCCGCCGCGACCGTCCAGTTCTTCCCGTCCTGGCTTACCTCAAATCTTGCCCGCAGGATGATTCCGCCGTCCCACGGATCCTGGCGTGGTAAATAAGTGAACCCGCGGATATTCACCGTTTCACCCATATCTACGGAAATGTAGTGCGGCATCGGATCGACCTTGCCGCGAAACCGTGTGTGCCAGTATGTATTCAGATTCTCGTCGATTGCCTTGCGGGCATCTACTTCGGTGCCATCATTCGAATCGCAATCAAGTATCTTCCACTTCGCCTTCAACAGGCCAAACTCCATATGGGTCATCGCGGCCCCGCCTTCGGTGATGAACCTGTCGGGGGTCAGCGGAACTGTCTGAGCGATGATAACGCCGCCCTGTAGCATCTGAATCGGACTTTCATAGAGCTGCGAGATTTCGGTCGGGCTTGAGCCGTCCAGGGTGTAGCGAACACATGTGCCTTGAGGAACCATGATGGTCACTGCGCCGGCGGCATTGCGCGCAATCTTCGGAGCGGAAATGACCGCCGGGGCAAAATACAGCCCCATGCCCGCAAGCGTCGGACGGACGCGGAACTTCGTAAAGCGAATGCGGACCTTGGAGACATTCACATCGTCAAAGCGCACCAGCCGCTTGCAGCCAATGACTGTGCAGTTGGCCGCGGGACGCCATTGGTCATCAGTGAATACCTCCACATTGAACGCTTCCACCCGCTGGCCTGAGGCGATGTGCTCCTGCAGCATCAGGCAATTGGCCCGAACCACAGCGGCAAGCTCCGCTGTTATAGTCACCGACGTCGGACCATCCGTCGTGGTCCAGAACGTATCGGGATTGCCGTCCAGCACAACGGCAACATCACCGACAGATTTGCCCCCATCCACTTCTGCGGTCAGCTTTGCGCCGTCGGCGAGATTCTTAACAAAGGTCATTTTGAGAACGTCGCCTATCTGTTTGAGACGGGCGACATCATTTTCATGGAACAGCCCTCGGCGGTCGGGCGGAATGTTCAAGAGGAACTGCCCGTTGCCGCCGACCGAGCCGTAGTAAACTTTCAACATGTCCTCAAGCGAGCGGACAAGGTTGTCCTCGCTCTTGTGGTAAAACCAGCCCGGACGTATCGAGGTATTCACCTGGCTGGGATACCAGGCGAGAACAGAACGGTTTTGACGGCTGCGCATCAGCACTTCCCGGCTGCCCAGGTCGTCGCCGTAAATGTCGCGGATATAACCCGAGAGCGTTTTGTCGGATGTCTCCCACGAATGCTCATCGCCAGGCATTGGAATGACGCTCCACTCACTCTTGCGAGTATGGCCAGCCTCGTTGCCGCACCAGCGAACATCGGGACCGCGGACGGTGATGACCGCATTGGGCGCAAGCTCGCGAATCAGTTTCCAGTAAGCACGCCAGTCATACTCCTGTCGTTTGCCGTTGGGGCCTTCCGCGCAGGCGCCGTCAAACCAGACCTCTTCTATTCCCGGATAGTTCGTCAGCACCTCGCGAAGCTGGTTCAGAAAATACTGATTGTACCTGGGAGAGTCCCCATAACTCTGCTCATGCCTGTCCCAGGGAGAGATGTAGATGCCGTAGTGCATCCCTTCCGCGCGGCAGGCCTCTACAAACTCCCCCACAACATCGCCCTTGCCGTTCTTCCAGCGGCTGTTCCTGACGCAATGTTCGGTGTATTTGCTCGGCCATAGGCAGAAGCCGTCGTGGTGCTTTGCGGTGAGTATCATCCGCGTGATGCCGGCGGCCTTTGCCGCACGCACCCACTGGCGGGCGTCGAGTTCGGTGGGATTAAACAGATTGGGGTCTTCCTTTCCATTCCCCCATTCATTGCCGGTGAAGGTGTTCATGCCAAAGTGGATGAACGCCGAGATCTCATCGCGCTGCCAGGCAATCTGCCGAGGCGTTGGCCGGACCTCTACGGCCTTGGCCAGCACGGTATCCAAGGAATCCTCAGGGGATAGACAGACATTCTGCGCAACGGCAGAAGAAAGACCGAGCGACAGAGTTATAATAACCAATTTACCAGTGATATGCATTACTTGTTCCTCCACAGCGACAACCGCGCAAAATTGTAAAAAACACAAATATACTCTTATTAAAACTACGAACAGCCATGCTATCCCCATTATTTACAATCATCTCGAAACTCCTTTATTTACTCTCAACAGTCACTTCCGCAGGTGTCCTTTGTCTGCCCATTGCATTTAACCGCTCGGCCTATTCCCGGTCAACAGGCGGCGAACCCCAGACGCCGATGGAAAACCATCTCATATCTTCATTGCCGGGCTGGTTTTTGTTATTAGTTCTTCCAAGTCCAAGGTCGACAGTTCGTTTGTCTCTCCATTTATAATATTCGCAATGTCCGTCTGCAAACGAATATGTTGTCCCTTCTCCATGGCGAACCGGCGGCTCATCCCACCAGACCTGGCTGGCTGAAGTGGAATTCTTATAGACATAAATAGTAAAGCCGCCCATTGCGCTTGGCCCAGTTCCGCCATCGTCGTAAAATACAATCCGCCCGTATGGCTTGCGAATCGTCTGGCGGAATTTAATCATTACTGCGCCTCCCCCGACAATTTGAATAACATTCATGCTGTCAACTGTAGAATACATCCGCATGTGTCCGCTTTGGCCTGTAGGGCATTTGTACATCTTAACGTCTTTTACATAACGATATAGAGCCCCCTTCATTATTTTTTCCTTTTTTTGCTCTGTTGTCATAGGTGTGCTCCAGTCGTCCAGTGTCCAGGGCATTTCGTTATAGTGAACACCTCCTGAAGCATAAGTGAAGGTTTTTGTTTCCCAGTCGCCATATTCTTCGGCATCGCCGCATACAATCTTGTCATCGTTCTGGTCGGCATACATAATCCAGCCGATTAGTAATTGCTGAAGATGATGCAGGCAGACGGCGCGCTTGCCCATCTCTCTTGCGCGGGACAAGGCAGGCAGCAGTACCGCCATCAATAACGCTATTAACGCAATTACAACCAGCAACTCAACGAGTGTAAATCCATCTTTGACAGAATCTCTTTTAATGCTCATTGTAAGGCCACCCCCCACACCGCGTTTAACATCCATTTGGCGTCGGCATTCCCGCACTCGGTTAAAGCTCTGCTTCTGTAAGCGACAAATTCTGACGATGAAGGCAGTGGGGCAGGCACAGGCGGACGTTTGGCCATTTCCAGGGTCGATGGGCACTCCCAACCATGATAATCCGCATGGCCGTCGGCAAAACCGAAATTAGCGCCGTTTCCATGCATAACGTTCGGCACGTCGCCGTCCCAATAAATCGTGTTCGGATTTGTATCATACGGATATACGCAAGCATCGCCCGTTATTCTCTTCTCCTCGAAAAACACGACCCTCTCTGCCGCCTTTTTTATCTGGGCCATCCTTTTTATTATTGTTCCCTCGGAATGAAAAGGCCAGCGTGCATTCATAGATTCAGGCATAACATACGTCCGGTGCATATCTTTTTCTGCCTCAGGGCAGCGATAGCTTTTTACGTTGTTGGCGTATTTAAAAATCGCCCCTTTTTTCAGCTTCTCCAACCTCTGTTCATACGTCAAAACACTTGGACACCCCGGCCAGTACCCGCCCGTTGCCCAGCACCAGTCGTACCCAGGTTCGGTCGCCGTCGAGCAGCCGGTGCACCAGTACGGATCCGTCGTACAATCTGTCGGTACCTGTCCTCCGTTAACAATTTTGCCGTCGTTATTGTCTGCATACGCCATCCACGCAGTTAAAAGCTGTTTCAGCCCGCTCAGGCATATCACGCGTTTGGCCTGAGTCCTGGCCTTGGATAACGCCGGCAACAGTACCGCCATCAATAACGCGATGACAGCGATAACGACCAGTAATTCAACGAGAGTGAAACCATATTTTCTCATAAAATATACCTTGCAATTTCTTTGACTATTTGCTCTCAACTGTCACTTCCGCCGGTGTCAAGCCATCACTTTCAGCAATAATTTTTATAATGCCGCCTTTCCCTTCGGTGGGTCGGACGATTAAAGTTTCTTTGCCATAGAATAATTTATGCTCGGCATCCTGGAACGGTTCAAAAGAACGGGGATTGCCGTTATCGGCACCTGCGATTTGGGCAGGTCCTTCGATTTTGAATTTCACCAGGTTATCCGCCAAAGGACAAAGCGTGCCATTGGCATCGATTGCTTTGATTAACAGATAGCAAAGGTCATCGCCGGTCGCGGCTAATTCTTTTCTATCAGGCGTCATTCGCAGCAATACCGGCTCACCTGCCGTCTTCATAACGGCCTGACCGATTTCAATGCCCTCTTTGTAGGCGATTGCCTTAAGCTCCCCGGGAGCATAATTTACGTCGTAGAAACCTATACGATATTTGTCTATCACGCCGTAATAACCGGGGCCGGCTTGGTTTGCTTTTGACTTTTTACCAAGGGACCGGCCATTAAGGAAAAGTTCCGCGGTGTCGCCGTTAGTGTAAATATAAACCGGGACATTTTGGCCGATTCGGTCGGGCCAGTTCCAGTGAGGCAGGATGTGGACGGTCGTTTTATCGGGCGCCCATCGGCTGCGATATAAATAGAATCGGTCTTTTGGAATGCCGGCCAAATCCACAGTGCCGAAATACGAGCTTCTTGCTTCTTTCATAAAAGGTTCGGGTTCCCCCAGATAATCGAACCCTGTCCAGACAAATTCTCCGCTGACATATTTATCTTCATCCCGATAATTGAACTCGACATCCGGTA
>CAYLXJ010000168.1:1814-5894 GCA_964387385.1 uncultured Pirellulales bacterium | reverse complement strand
AATCCACCTTAACTCACCTCAATTTTGCGCCCAGTTTTTGGGGAGGATTATACACATCCCCTTTATCATTTGGAAGGAAGAATGGACGACTTAGAGTTGCAAATATCTCGCCTTAAACTCCGCCAAGATTATCAATAACCTAAGTATGTTGATTCTGAGAAGGAAACTCTCATAAATCCTGCCCCGATTTTTTTGACCTTCTCCAGCATAATAGTATAATGAAGCTTGCCTTTGGCTGGGGGCAAAGGGCATAAAGGAGAAGGAATGAGCAGAGAAGGGTTTCTTCATTATTTTCAAGCAGCAACAATCTGTGCGCGCAGTGCACGCCTGAAATAAATAACAAATTTTTTTAGGAGGAAGAAAAATGAAAACCAAATCAATTCTTGAGCTGATAATAGTAAGCATAGTTTGTTTGAACACAAACCCCGTAGTAGCTCTTGTGGTTTATAATGATTTTCTTATTCAAGACGGAGATAGCTACTCTGAAAACATATCCGTCTATAATTCGCCACCATATATTACTACGCTTACAATGACTGGAGGTTATGCTTACGCTTTAGTTCCCTACGAAACGAGCATCGTTAATATTAGTAGAGGTGAAACGGATTATATCGTTCCCTATGATTCAGCCATTGTAAATATGAGCGGTGGTGATACCTATGGTATGAGGTCATACAACTCCAGTATGATTAATTTCAGTGGTGGTAGTGTAACTTATTTAGCTGCCTTTGACTCAAGCACGGTGAACCTTACTTACGGATTTATAAACAACCTAAGCGGCTATAATTTAAGCAATATAAACATCTATGGTTCAAACTTTTTTGTAAGCTCTACTGGTGGAAATCGTGGAGAAGGATATATTACCGGTAATTGGCTTAACGGGACACCTTTTAATATAAGCATATACAATAATCCCAGTTATGGTCACGATACTATTTCACACATTAATCTTGTCCCCGAACCCGCCACGCTATTGCTTCTCGGCTTCGGTGTGGCGATGATAAGAAGAAAACGCTAAGGCAATCCCATAGTATTTTCAATGGGACTCCTAAACAACGCAGGGAAAAACTTTGAGGGACTCCCAAAGCAGGTTATTTGACATCATTACAGTCCCTTTTCGGCTTTTACCTTGCAAACCCCTCCCCCCTATGCCCCTTTTAGGGATTAGGCAATTTTGGCGTTTCCTCTAATCGTTTGTCCGGTTCGTTGCTGTTGTCCATTGGTTTTTCAACGCTAAATATCATCGTGAGACCTTCTTCAGTCCGGTTGATATTGTCTGTGAACATAGCCAGATACTTACCCTGAAGCTCATCGGCTCGAATAGCACTACTTATATCGCCTTTTTGACGCGCCAGCATCCGGTCGTGTTCAATGTTAGCAAGGACTGAATCGGTCGTAACGTTGTTTCGTCTCATATTCTCTTTGTGAAGTTCTCTTATCCTCTGCTGAATCTTAGGGTTTTTCAATAAGTTACACGCTTGAGAATATGCGCTCTTTTCGCTGTATCCTGCGGCTATGGCCGATTTTGTCCCGTTGCCGAACGTTTCCGCGCCGATAGTGGTATAGAGAACGCAAAACCTATCTTGTTTCGGATTACATACTTCGATTTCATTCATAGTTTAATTTCTCCTGTGGTAAAGTATTGAGCAATGGCTAAAATACCTGCCTTGCTTTGCTCCGGCAGGTCAGGCCAGGACTTGACAATGGACGCCAAGTCAGGGTATTTTGGGAATAAAAGCGCCAAGCAAGACGCCAAGACACTTTCATCGGTTTGCTGTAAGTGCTGGTTTTGCAAAGGATTATCTGCTTTTGTGTCGCGGTTTACAAAACCGGAGCTCTGCCGTTGAGCTACGTTGGCGTAAGCACAAAATATGCAGAAATGATAATGATTAAACCGTCAATAATCAACTATGTTGCAGCGGCTGCGGCTGGTTTTGGTTTGGGAAGGCGCGGGGCGGGGGCGGTTTTGCCTCTAAGCACGATTACGCCTGTGGGGCATTTTGCCATTGCGGTCTCGGTCTGCGGCGAGGGCTGGTATTTTGTATAGTCGATTCGGGCAAGGTTATCGGTCACTTTAAACAGGTCGGTCTGCTTTACGCACAGGCCGCAGGCGATACAGCCGACAGCGCACTGGGAACGGGTTACTTTGCCTGTTTCCCTGCTGCTGCACGCCACCGACATCATATTTTCACAGCCGAACGGGACCATTTCGATGATGTTTCGCGGGCAGGCCCTGGCGCAGGCCCCGCATCCGGTGCATTTGGAATAATCAACCGTTGCAAGGCCGTCGATTACGCGGATTGAGTTGAATTTGCAGACGCGGACGCAGTCGCCGAAGCCGAGGCAGCCGAATTTGCACGCCTGCACGTTGGCCAGCGAATTGGCCGAGACGCAGGTTTTTATGCCCTGATAAGTCGCGTAATATGTCTTGTCTTCAGTCCTCGAACGGCAGTGAACTATGGGTTTTTTGAGCGGACCCGAATCACTGAATTCAATATTAAGTGCCCTTGCGATTGCTGTTGCTGTCTGCGGGCCGCCCGGGGCGCATTTGCCGATTAATTCGGGCTTTTCCAAAAGCACCTCGGCGTATTTCTGGCAGCCGGTGAATCCGCACGCGCCGCAGTTGACGTGAGGCAGGACTTCAAATATGGCCTCGACACGCGGGTCAACTTTTACTTTGAGCTTTATGCTGGCTACTAATAACGTGACGGCAAAGCCGAAGCCGAGGACAAGCATTGTTAATCCGGCCGGCCACGCCGCATTCCACAATTCTGCGATATTGGCTGAAATCATATTTGTCATTTAATCATTCCTGCAAAGCCCATAAAGGCGAGCGTCAATATGCCTGCGGTGATAAGGGTGATGGGCGCTCCTTCGAATGCTTCAGGAACATCCGCAAGAACAAGGTCTTCTCGAATACCCGCCATTATGCAAATCGCCAGGGCAAAACCGAGTCCTGCTCCCGTGCTTAATACGACCGCCTGGAGAAGGTTATCAATGCCCCATATATTTATAAATAAACATACGCCGAGGATGACGCAATTGGTCGCGATAAGGGGCAAAAATACGCCGAAGGTATCGTAAAGGGCGGGGAAAAATTTGCGAATGTACATTTCAACAAGCTGGACGGCGCCGGCGATTATCAGGATGTAGCAGATGTAGCGGGTAATCTCAAGATGTCTGGGGGTGAGGATATAAAAATCAACTAACCAGGTGAGCGTTCCGCTTAGGGCCGTTACGAAAGTTACGGCCATACCCATTCCGAAGGCGGTATCGACCCTGCCTGAAACGCCCAGATACGGGCAGATTCCGAGAAACTTCGTGAATACGAAGTTATTAATCAGGACCATCGACATAATGCCTAAAAGAATGACGTGGAATTTTTCCATAATCAGGCCTCTTTCTTTTTAGAGCCGAGCGCCATAAAAAGTCCCAGCAGCAGGCCGAGAGTAACAAACGCCCCTACGGGCATCTGCATCGCAGCCCAGGGCACAAACGCCTGCGGCATTACGCGGATACCGGCGATGTTGCCCGTCGCGAGGATTTCCCGAATGCCGGCAAGGACGCATAGGGCGAGTGTAAAGCCGGTGCCGGTCCCTATTGCGTCGAGGATGCTGACCAACGGGCCGGACTTGCTCGCGCAGGACTCGGCGCGGAAGATTATGATGCAATTGACAATAATAAGGGGCACATAAGGGCCTAAAACTTTGCTCATATCGGGCACAAAGGCCTTGAGATACATATCGCAAATCGTAACAAAGGTCGCGATTGTGAGCGTGAACATCATAATCCGAAGATGGGGTTTCAGCAGGTTACGCATCAAACTGATGACGATATTGCTGCAGAGCAAAACGAATATAACGCTCAATCCCATTGTAAGCGCGGGCTTGACCGCCGTGGAAACAGCCAGGGGGGGACACATACCGATTAACAATCGGAACGTCGGGTTTTCACGCCAGATGCCGACCGTCAGGGCGTTAAGCAAAGCAGGTTGTGACGATTTATCTGCCATTATCGATAAGCTCTTTCGCCTGTAAATAATCTTTGACCGGTTTAACAAACTTATTAACGGATTCGACC
>CAYLXJ010000168.1:0-1804 GCA_964387385.1 uncultured Pirellulales bacterium | reverse complement strand
CTGCGGTGCTTGTTACGGTTGCGCCCGTGATGGCGACGATTTCGGAATCGATTTTTGCTGCGTCGCCGGTTTTGACGAGGTTGAGGTTGCCCGCGGGGGCCTGAGCAAACTGGTCGCGAAAGGCGGGTTGTTTGGCCCTGTCGCCGAAGCCGGGGGTTTCCTTCATATCTGTAAAGTCAATACCGGTGATTTTTTCAAAGTTTTTATCGACGGATATAATCATTTTGATTTTGTCAGCAAAACCGGCCCCTTCGGCACTGAAAACCCAGCCGACACATTCGTTTGTGTCTGAGACCGCTTTGAATATACGGCTAACTGCATTTCTGCCTTTGCCAATGTCAATCTCGATATCGGCGATTACCTCGAATGATTTTGCGTCTGACAGGAGGGAAGTCATTACATTATTTAGCTCGATTTGTTCGTTTTGCCGGATTATAGGCGACCAGGATGCATTAACAACCGCAAGCAGCAGGCCGAAAAAGAACGATGATATGAGCAGCAGCCAGCTTTCCTGTATAAATAATTTAATTTTAGACATTGGGTTTTCCTCCCGCCGGAATGGCTTTGCACAGCCGGTCGATGAGAGGGGTAAAACCATTCATAATAAGCACCGCATACATCACGCCTTCAGGATATTCGCCGACGACCCTGATTAGTATCGTTAACGCCCCTATTCCTGCGCCGAAAAGCCAGGCGCCTTTATTGGTCAGGGGCGCCGTAACGGGGTCGGTGGCGATGAAAAACGCGCAGAACAAAATACCGCCTGTAGCTAAGTGAGCAAGCGGCGAGATATAGGCGGAATGGTTTATCAGATACCCGATTGAGCCGAAGACGAATGCCGAGAGCAATACCGCCAGCGATATTCGCCAGTTGATTACCTGCCTGATTAAAAGGTAGAATGCGCCCAAAAGAAGCGCCAGTTTGCTCGTCTCGCCGAGGCAGCCGGCCGTCGAGCCGAAAAACAGGTTTTTAAGTTGTGCGTTAACAAATCCGGCTCGTCCGGCGGCGGTATTCTCAATGTGCTCAGGATGTGGTGTTTTGGCGGGTTTATTTTTTATCGCCTGCTTGCTCCAGGAAAGGGGGGTCGCCTGTGTTACGGCATCTGGCATATTAGGTGAAACTTTTGGCAAACCCTTGTCAATCGTCGCAGGCACGGTCCAAGTCGTCATAAGTATTCCGAAAGAAGCGGTCAAAAAGGCCCTGCCTACCATAGCGGGATTAAAGACGTTTGAGCCGAGGCCGCCGAAGACCATTTTGCCTATGGCTATCGAGACGGTGCTACCGATAATTGCCGCCCAGGGCGGTATCGCCGGAGGCAGCGACAACGCCAGAATTATGCCGGTAATGACAGCGCTGAAGTCGCCCAACGATTCAAAGGGTTTTTCTCTCTTGCGAATCAGGTTGCAGAGCAATTCTGTGATGACGCAGGTCAGGACGCAGGTCGGTATGAGAACCAAGGCGAATTTGCGGAAGAAATACACGCCCGCCAGCATAGCCGGAACCATAGCGATTATAACATCGCCCATCACGCGACGGGTCGAAAACGGCCCGCCGATATGAGGAGAAGGTGAAACTATTAACTTACTTAACATCTAATTTCCTTATGACGGAATCAATTTTTTCTGTCTTGCGATATAAATTTTGCCTGTTCTTATGTAGCCGGTAAGCTCGATATTTGCCGGGCAGATATAGCTGCAGCAGCCGCATTCGATGCAGGCAGAAATAAAATAGCTCTTGGCCATATCCAGAAAATTATTCTTTACGGCGTGGGCGATTCTTGTCGGATTTAGCTTTTCCGGACAAA
>CAYLXJ010000167.1:0-5956 GCA_964387385.1 uncultured Pirellulales bacterium | reverse complement strand
CGCTAAAGGCGGATACAAATATGTCTTATTGTCTCTCATTCAGCGCCCTCCCCGTCGCCTTCAAAAAAACGTCCTCAAGATTGGCCTGTCTTAAATAATAGTGCGCACCTTCAAGCCGGCCGGCCAGTTCCTTGAGTCGATGCGCGTCGTCGCTGTAAAGCCGAAGCGTCTCCTCAGTTCGGTCAACGCGAATGTTTTGAGGTATCTCGGTTTCTTTTATTGTGCCGAATGACTGACTGCCCGTGATTTCGAGGACGAATTTCTCGACGTTCTGCTCAAGTAATTGTGTGGGCGAGCCCCTCATTACCCCCCTGCCCTTATCCATAATCAAAATCTCATCGCAAAGCGCAAACGCCTCTTCCATATAGTGGGTCGTCAGCAGGATTGTTGTGCCGCGTCGTTTAAGCTGGCGGAGCTTGTCCCAAATCAGATGCCTCACCTGCGGGTCAAGGCCGGTCGTCGGCTCGTCGAGTATCAGCAATTTAGGATTGTTCATCAGCGCCCTTGCGATAACAAGCCGCCTCTGCATACCGCCTGATAGTTCCTTGATTCTTGCGGTGCGCTTGTCCGACAATTCGAGGAAATCCAGCAGCTCAGCAATTCTTTTTAACGCCGTCGAGCGTGAAAGTGCGTAAAAACGGGAATACACCATGAGGTTGCTGATTACGTTAAGCTCCTCGTCGAGGTTGTTTTCCTGCGGAACAACACCCGAAAGATATTTAATCGCCAGCTCGTCTTTTGCGGGGTCATACTCGAATACGTTTATAATGCCGTCGCCGTTTACGTCTTTGGTGCTTCTGCCGTAAAGCATTTTGAGAAGCGTGGTCTTTCCCGCACCATTAGGCCCTAAAAAACCGAAGCAGCAGCCGGCCTCGACCTCGAAGGTGAGGTCTTTGACTGCGCATACTTTGCCGAAATGCTTATTTATATTTTTTACGGTTATCGCTTTCGAGGACATAGGGAGAAACGAAAACAAAAACTCATTGTAAAAATATTGAACATCGAACTTTCAACGTTGAACGTTCAATGTTGGAAGTTGGACGTTATTATTTGTGCATCATTTCAGTGAAAACCGGCTAAAATAATAGAATCACCAGGCCGACTATAATCGCCGCGGGACCTAAAACCTTGAAAATTTTCCCGAATTTGTCTTGCCAGGCCTCAACATCGAATGAACCCAGCATCGTCTGAGGCACAACCCTGTAAGCAAGCAAGGTCCCGGCTGCACCGCCCACTATCGCTATCAACGCAAGCAAAGTATTCATATTCAATCCTTTCCTGTATTGAAATCCCACGTCTGCAGGATATTTAATCCTGCTATATTATTATTTTAACACGTCCGTCATCGAATAAAGGCCGGGGTTTTTCCCTATCAGCCATTTGGCCGCACGCAAAGCCCCGCGAACAAAGGTATCCCGGCTGTGGGCTGTGTGGTTCAGCGTTACTGTCTCGCCCAAGGTCGAGAATATCACCGAATGAATCCCGACGATGTCGCCCGCCCGCACGGCGTGCACGCCGATTTTACCTTTCTCACGCATTACATCTTTACCAAATCTGCCGAATGTAAGGCAATCAGGAAATTGCTTATTTGTTGCCTTAGCGATATTTTCTGCCAATGTCAGGGCCGAGCCGCTCGGCGCGTCTTTTTTGAAGCGATGGTGCTGCTCGACGATTTCGATATCGTATTCCTGGCCTAATATCGAAGCCGCCTTGCCGACAATATTAAACAAGGCGTTCATACCGACGCTCATATTAGTCGCGCAAACGAGCGGTATTTTCGAGGAGGCGTCCTTGATTTTCTGTCGCTCTTTATCGCCAAGCCCTGTTGTGCCCAGTACTAAAGCGGCCTTATTATTAACACAATAATCAATAATCGCATCAGCCGCCTCTGGAAGCGAAAAATCAATCACCACGTCAGCACCGGCGGGAAAATTATCGCCTATTTTGACATTAAGCGATTGAACGCCTGCGACCAACCCTGCATCTTTTCCGATTTCGGGATGGCCTTTTTTCTCGACTGCCCCGACAATGTCAAAAGAACCATCCTCGACGGCCAGAGCGATAATCCGCCTGCCCATCCGTCCAGCCGCACCGGTTACTATAAGTTTTTGTCTAATCTTCGGTCTCCTTAATGAAAAAGATGATTTTAACCGGTTTGGGAATAGCTTACAAGACCGAAACTGGCGTCAGTGGCTAAGTATGGCTAACTTTGGCTAAGTAAGGATAAGTTGTGTTTTTAATCTAAAAACGAAGTTAGCCCTTGTTAGCCATAGTTAGCCAGGGTTTTGTGAAGTGACAATTTAGCCAAACTTCGCAGCTCTGCCGCGAATTTCTCATAACCGAAGAACGTTCTTCGATTGACAATTTCTATTTTCTTATTTACCCGCGAGCCAGTTGGAGGCCATTGCGCCAAAGTCGTAAAAATCGACATCGCAATCAGCGTCGAGGTCGCCTAAATAAATCCAGATAAGCTCGTAGGCCCCCATATCCACAATGGCGCTTCCGTCGCAGTTGCCGTCAGAAAAACGATTCCGGTCGTCGAGGTCTAACGGCGTCGGCTCGGCAGTATTGCCGTCGGCGTCCAAATCAAAGGTATCGGCAGGCACGGCGGCATTCGAGCCGGCCTCAATGCAGGGTGAATCGCCTGAAATTCTCAGATTCCCGCTGCCGGCATCCTGGAACAACGGATTATCGTCGATATTATGGTTGGCAGCGCCGCCAAACGGGATAGAGCCGTCGTCCGGATTGCTGTCCTTGATACAGCTATATGTTACGACCGGTGTGCCGAAGCAAATCTGAGCGGCCTGGCCTGTGCCGCTGCTGTCGGAATTGCCCCAGAGGATGCAGTTGGTAAGTACCGGACTACAGTCAGGGGGGCCCGGTTCGTTACATATTCCTCCACCGTTGCTGCCGGCCGAGTTGCTGCTAAAAGAGCAGTTTGTCAGCGTTGGATTAGAATCGAAGTAATTAAGGACCCCGCCGCCATCGGAAGAAGCTGTGTTGCCGGTAAAAATACAATTAGTTATCAGCGGGCTTGAATGCTCATTGTTGCATATTCCGCCTCCGTATGAAGCTGCGTTATCGTTTAAAATACAATTGGTCAATCTTGGGGCACTCATGTTGTTTGTTATGGCTCCGCCCATACTTGTTGCTGTGTTTGCCGTAAGTGTACATCGGGTAAGTTTGGGATTGGAGCTTTGATAGTTAAACATTCCTGCCCCATACTGTGTCGAATTATTACTGATAACGCAATCAGTTAGTGTGGGGTCGGAGCCATTGTAGTTGCAAATTCCACCGCCGATAATTGCCGAGTTGTATGTCAAGCTGCAGTTAGAAAGAAGGGGGTCGCTGTCATTCGTGTTATACATAGCGCCTGCATACTGTGCGGCAGAATTGGCTGTTAACGTGCAGTTTGCCAGTGTTGGGCTGGCGCTGCTATTATAGATGCCGGCGCCGGAGTCGTTGGGGTATGAGCCGTTGGCGTTTCCATCCCTGATGATGAAGCCGTCCAGGAGGGCCTCGGTGACGCCAGTTAGGATATGGTAGCTGTTGTCAGAGCTGTTCCCGACTGTTCCGATATCTCCGGAGAGGATTGTTGGATTGTTTTGCCAGTCTCGCTGTGCGAGGGCGGTTTCGCCGCCTGCGAATCCGCCGTAAATTGATACGCCGTTGATAAGCTGGAAAGTAGCTGTTCTGTCGCCGAGCGTCTTTCCGCCGCCCTGGTCGGGCTTATAAGTACCGTCGGCTACCCATATCTGCACGCCCGATGATGCGACGGCCAGGGCGTCCTGAAGCTTATTAAAGGCGTTTGTCCAGCTTGTGCCGTTGTTGCTGCCGGCGGCATTTACATCGACATAAATAGTGCCGTATCCCACTTCCAGAAATGGGCGGTAATTACTGTCAGTGTATTCCTTTGAGCGGAAGTAAATCATTGCATTGCTCGATGCCGAGGCATCCATTATTTGCCATCCGTAATTGGTCTTCGTTCCCTTGACAAAATCCTGAACGTCACTTCTAACATCCCATTGAATCCAGCCATACGAAGCGGGACTGCTAACCGTAGAAGTAGCAGTAGCGTCGTATGTGGGGCGATTGTTCCAGTTAGTCGTGCTTTCGCTCCAGGTGCCTGTTACCCGATGAACCTTAAGCGGATTGCCCGATGGGTTAGCGTCGTTGTAATGATAGTAGTAGAGGTTCAGTTTTGCAGAAAAAACGTAACTACCTGCGGGGATTAAACTGAGGTCAAACTTAACCATTGTGTCTAACTCAAAACCTGACAGGTTCATATTTCTTAAAATCAGGTATTGCTGGGCGCCATAAATAGTGGTCGGTGCATATTCGTCAATAGCGGTATCATCTATAGGCAGGAATGTGCCGGCCTGCACCGATGCGCAGACAAAGATTGTCTGCAGAATTACTAAATAATTCATCTTCTTCATTTTTTGTGCCTCCTCCTAAAAATGTTATCTATTTCCCATATAAACACCCGGCTGTGCAGCCAGGACCTCATTGCCTTTTGCCCCCCTGCAAAGGCAGATACTATTATACCCTCTGGTATGCGGCCGTCAAATTAAAAAATCAAGTTTGAAGCAGCTAAAAACTGAAAATTTAAAGTGCAAAACCAAAGCTTAAACCCTAAAAGTTTTAAATTATCCGCCTTGGTTTTGAGTCAAAACCGCCACCCTCGACGGCAAGCGCGATAATCCGCCTGCCCATCGGTCCAGCCGCACCGGTTACTATCAATTTAGGTCTAATTTTCAATCTCCTTAACGAAAGGTGTAATTTTAACCGCTTTTAGAGCCGCTTACAAGCCATAAGCCATAGCCAAAAAGTCCTTTGCGATTTTCTAACGTCAATATAGATGACTAAGTATTAATAAGTATGCATAAGTATCCATAACTATCCATAAGTATCGGTAAGTAGTATTTTTAAGCTAAAAAAGCAACTTATGCATAGTTAGGGATAGTTACGGATAGTTATGGATGTTTTTGTGGCGTGTCCGCCTCGCCCTTTTGGTGCGGGCCCGCTTCGCCCGCGAAGCGAGGCGGGCGAGACCTCGCCTTTAGGCGTGCCAGGTCAGCTAAAAACTTAATCCGCCTCCCATTAGGGACGCCTAACGGCGGGCGTGCGGCGGATGAATCTTTTAATTTTGCGTTTTCTAATCGCCTCTGCACAAAGGATAAGCAATAAAAATGCAGCGGGTCCGGGAATTAAGGTCTTCAGAGGCCGGAGAGAAGTTATTTCGGCTTGCCGACGGAATCTCTTTGCCGGGATTCTTCTATCAGCTTTTTCAAGAGCATCAGGGATTGCTCGTAAACCTTCGGGCTGGCGACAACTATCTCATAAATCTGCGGGCTGGTGAGGTTTTGCCTCATTCCGGAATTCTTGTCTTCGCTTATTTTTCTTTGCCCGAGGTTCCATACATCCCGAAACCGCTGAGCGTAGCTCTCTATTATCCCCCTGCCCAAGTCCTGCGGCTTTGTCCATTCCGCAATGGCTTCCTTGTAATCCGATTTTCTGTTGTATTTCTTTCCCAAATCCCAGATGAAATCCTTGATTGCCCCGAACTGACAGGCCGTAAAATCGTCGGGAAAGCCCCTCATCGCCGCGTATTTCATCGGGCATACACCCGCGAAATTTTTCCCGCACGCGTATTCGATGCTTACCCTGTGTGCGTGGGTCTGGGGAACGGGAACATCGAGGACCTTTATCTTCCTCTGCTCGATGCTGAGGATGTCCTCGAAAATGCAGTAATCGCACGCCGCAGAGCGGCAAATCAAATCTTCCTGCGAACCGTTTAATTTAACTTCCATAATCTTTAAGTTCCGTCTAAATGCTCCCCATCCGGAAAATACAATTACTATTATACCCTTTTTCAGGCAAATTTCAAGAAAAATTGAAGTTCAAACTTAGGGCTTTTTTCATAAGTCTATCTCCAACAAGTCCCTATGAGTCC
>CAYLXJ010000166.1:0-6028 GCA_964387385.1 uncultured Pirellulales bacterium | reverse complement strand
AAAAAGAGAAGAAAAAAATGGCAAGCCGCTTGACACGGCTCTGCTTCATAGGATTGTCACGGCTGTCAATACTGACCGACACCGACTTTAGATACGAATAAAATCCCAAATCCTAAATCATAAACAAATCCGAATGACCAAATAAAGAAAATTCAGAACAAATAAAATACTTGGTGACTTAGTGGCAAAAAAACAAGGCGTGGGAAAAAAGCAGAATGTCCCCGTTTTCTCGTTAAAGAAATGTCCAAAGTCCAATGTAAAAGTTAATGTGCCTGTCAGGCGTTTTTGCGGACGGTGCTGCGGACGGTATTCTCGTAATCCTTGATTTCGTCTAAGGATTCGAAGCCGATGACGAGAGTATCGACGCAGCCGAGATTCAGGACGAAGTCGGCGGACTTGGCACGGAGGTTTTTGTCGTCGCGGAAGTCGCCCTGGCCAATGAGTTTCATACCGACGACGCCTTTGCCTGCGGCGTGGATTTTTCTCAAAACAGGAACGACCTCGTCTGGGGAGCCATCCATATCGGCGCCTTCGGAATTGATTCGGGCGTGGACGGACTGGACCCAGGGCTCGTCTGCGGCGGTATTGAGGGCGTCTAAGGAATGGCAGGATACGCCGAGGGCGCGGACCTTGCCTTTTTCCTTTGCCTGGGTCATACCATCCATATAGGGTTTAAGCGTTTTGTTCCAGTCGGGGGGCATCATACAATGCAAAAGAAGGAGGTCGATGTATTCGGTATCCAGTTCCTTAAGGAAGCGGTCGATTGTGACGAGCGGTTTTTCTTTTTCTTCCGGAGGCGGGTCCCAAATCATCAGTTTAGTGACGATTGTGTAATTCTCTCGCGGGATGCCTTTAAGGCCGGGGATGATGTAAGGGTGCGAGCCATACATATCTGCGCAATCGAACAGGCGGCAGCCGAGGTCGTATGCCTGTCGCAGGAGGCGCTCGAAATTTTCCTTGCCGAGGCGGGTCTGGTTCGATTCGTGATGGCCGCCTCTCATGCCTGTCCCGAAGCCGACGCGCGAGACCTTCAGGCCTGTGTTGCCTAAGGAGACGATTTCCCACGGGTCGAACGTTTTTGCGCCCGCCTGCGGGGCGTTCGGTTCGGCTTTTAGCGCCTCCTCAGCAAATCCAAGTTTTGAGCCGAGCAGAAGGCCTGCCCCCCCTGCTATTGTGTTTGTAAGAAACTCACGACGTTTCATTGTTTTCATCATCAATTCCTCTCAATTACATTTGGCCGATCGGTCTTCGCCTGCGGCTACACCCCGATAAAGCAGGTTTCGCCAGCGGTTTATGTGGCCATCCTCGTCGGCCTGGTCTTTTTCAATTACTTTTCGCGTCTGGTCATCCCACTCAACCTTTACGAGCAGTTCAGCATAATGTTTTACGGCCTTCGTTTCAATCCATATACCAGTTTTGAGAATCGCTTGTTCGCCAAGCAGGCGCGAGCCGAAGCCAAAAACAAATCCTACCATCCAGTAGGCGAGCCGGAAAATGCTCGGCCTGAAGCCAAATTCGTAGAGCTTGACCTGAAAATCCTGGAGGTGGGTCATTTCGTTGGCCATAGCGGCTATAAGCTGGCGGTTCAATTCCGACGGGATTTGGGTGATTTGAAATTTATATATATTTGCCGCCATAGTTTCGAGGGTGTGAAACGTACGCAGGGCTTTTTTGATTTCTTTTAATTTTTCAGGAGCAATTGCTTCTCGCCGCAAATGAATGTCTTCAGCCCGCATTTGCGGTCTGATTATCGAGCTATCGTATTTCTGCAGCCCAGAGCCGTTCATATACCTTTATTTTTTTAAAACAAACAATGATTATAGCGGACGCAAATCGATTTGTCAAATTTTTGTCCTTCTGAATATGCGTCTTAAAAAACCGTAAAAAACCAGCAACCGGAGATAAACAGTCCTGAATTCTCTTGATTTAGGCCAGTCATTTTGCTACAATAATTTGCAACGGAACAAGAGGGTTTAATATGAACATTTTCGAGGTTTCAATTAAATGTTTTGCCAACGGACAATTACCGCACTGGAGGGCAAAATAAAGCAAGAAAAGAACGGCTCTGTGTGTTTGCAGGAAGCGGGAAAAATCTTTTGAAACGGCGGGCTTTTATATTTATATGTTTAGCTTTTGCGTGCAGCGTCACAATCGGCGCCGACGTGCTCGATTACGGTGCGACATCGGCCGACTTGACCGATGACGCAGCCGCGATAAACGCCGCGATAGCCGCCTGCGTGGGAGGCGAAATAAGAATGCCTGCGGGTGTATATGACATTTATTCCCCGATAACAGGACTCTCAGAGGGTAAATATCTTGTCGGCGAGGGAAGCGGCAATACCAATAATCCGGGGACAAAAATAAGGGCGCATCTTGCGGACGGCGAATACGCCATCGAACTCGGAGTAGTCGGTAAAAGCTCTCTGCGGCAAGGGATTAGAGGCATTTATATCGACCTTGCCGACTCCGGCGATACAGCCGGTGGCATTAATATAACCGCATCAACACAAGCAAACTCAATTGAGGACGTGATTATAAAGGGGGTATATCGCGGCAAAGGCATAAACGTTACCCCGGGAGCTTATTACAGCTCCTATAAAGATGTTATGATTAACGGAACAGGAAGAACCGACGGGACGGGAATATCGTTTAATGGCCTTTCAATAAACAACGCTGTTACCACGCAAACTCTTTATAACGTAACAATCGGCAACCTTTCGGTCGGGATAGATTTCAATAACGTGTCCAATATTTCGATAAGCGGGGGCTTCGTCGGAAGCAATAACGACGGTTTCCAGATACATAACTACGCTAAAGGCATCTGCTTTCTCGGGACGGACCTTGAAAACAATACACGATACACAGGCAACGCCGTAAACAGTCCGTCCATTTCACAATTTTATATATTCGCATCCGGCGACACTACCTATGACAAGTTCAATTTCAGGCCCTCAACCAACGAAACCGAATGGGAGAAAGTAATGCTGCGAAGTCCGGCGACGTTTGACTTTATTGAGGGCAGCAAAACGGCACGGCTGAAGACCTCCGCCGGTTATTTTCACATAAACGAGGCGGTATCGAACAAAAACCTCGCATCGTTCAATCTTGCGGACGGCTACCTGACTTTATACGGCGGACTAAACGCCTCGGCCCAAAGCAATCTCAAAAACGTTTCCGCTCAGGGCAACATAAACAGCACCGGCCAATATCAGACGGCCGGTTATCCGATAAATTACTCCGTTTCGGCGTATGCTTCCGGCGGAGCTTATCCGCTGAAAACCACCCCATCACTGCTCGACTTCCAAACGAACGACCCGAGCATTGTCATACCATATCCTGGAACCTGGCGAATACGAGCGAAGTGCCGTATTGATTATAACAAAGCGACCTTTGCTGCAAACGGAAACGTAACTATCCGGCTGAGAAGAACAAATAACGCGCCCGATTATCTGCCCAACGGCTCGACATTCGCAAAAACTGCGATTGTCACAAAAGCAACCTCGACCTTCGACAGACCGGAAATTGAAGTAGAATACTACACACAACGCAACGACGATGTAATCCAGCTTTGGGGCTCAATAGACGGGCTTCCCAAGGCGGGCAGCATAGACGTCGTCGAAGCATTTATCATCGCTGAAAGAAAATACTAAACAAACATCACCAATCGCCACTGCATACGGGCGGCCCGGTCTAAAGTTTTCGGAAGAAGCAGGATTCGCCAGAAGATAAAAATCCTTGCTTAAACAGCCCTAAATGGTTATCCTACCGGTTTGTTTTTCTTCTTAAATCAACGGTAACTATACTATTTAGAGGAAAATAACAATGGGCGAAGGCGTAAGGGTCAAGGGCGTTACGGATTTAGATGAGCTTTGTATTGATACGATAAGGTTTCTGGCGGCGGACGCTGTGCAGAAGGCCAAGGCGGGGCACCCAGGTATGCCGATGGGTATGGCACCGGCAGGATATGTTTTATGGATGAGGCACCTGAAGTTTAATCCAGCTAATCCCAAATGGTTCAACCGCGACAGGTTTATCCTGTCGGGCGGGCACGGCTGTATGCTTTTGTATTCGCTGTTATACCTGACCGGCTACAATATGACCTTAGACGACCTGATGAATTTCCGGCAATGGGGAAGCAAGACGCCGGGGCATCCGGAATATCATCCTGATTTGGGAATTGAGGCGACGACGGGACCGCTGGGACAGGGAATCTCAAACGCAGTCGGTATGGCGATTGCAGAAAAGTATTTAGCCAATTATTTTAATCGCGAGGGATTCCCGATTGTCGATTACAAGATTTACACAACCTGCGGCGACGGCGACCTCGAGGAAGGCGTATCATCGGAAGCAAGCTCATTAGCAGGACACCTCGGACTCGATAACCTGATTGTCATTTACGATGATAACTGCATCACAATCGACGGACATACGGAATTGTCGTTTACAGAGGATGTTTCGAAGCGATACAAGGCATACGGCTGGAATGTTATCGAGGTGCCGGGCGACGGCAATGATATGGTAACGTTCGAAAAAGCGCTGAAAAGGGCAAAACGCACAAAAGACAGACCAACACTTATAAAGCTGCGAACGCACATTGCGTTCGGCGCACCGACAAAACAGGACACAGCGGAAGCACACGGCTCGCCATTAGGCGAGGACGAAATCAAACAGACCAAACAGAAATTCGGCTGGGACCCGCAAATGTCGTTTAATGTTCCCCCACAGGCATTAGAGCATACTCGAAAGGTAATTGAAAAAGGCAAACGTTCAGAGGCATCGTGGAGCCGACTGTTCAAAAAATATGCAGAGGCGCATCCTGAACTTGCGGAGCAATTCAAAAACGCTGCGGAAGGTAAAATCACTGTCGATATCGACTCGCTATTGCCTAAATTTGACCCGATAAAGGAAGGCAAGCCAAACGCGGTTGCGACACGCTCGGCATCGGGCAAGACATTAGATGCCCTTATGCCTCATATGCCCCTCATACTTGGGGGCAGCGCTGATCTGACGCCATCGAATAATACACGCTGGAAAGACGTGAAGGATTTCCAACGGAACGCCCGCGACGGCAGATACCTGCGCTTCGGCGTCCGTGAGCATGGGATGGGCGCGATAATGAACGGCATCTCGGCAAGCAGCCTGCTGCGGGTGTTCGGCGGGACGTTTCTCGTATTCAGCGATTATATGCGCGGTGCGGTGCGTGTCGCCGCGATATCACGATACCCAACGATTTTTATATGGACGCACGACAGTATCGGAATAGGCGAAGACGGTCCCACGCATCAGCCGGTCGAGCATTTCGCAGCCCTGCGGGCGATACCGAATATGCTCGTAATCAGGCCCGCTGATGCGAATGAAACAGCGCAGTCGTGGAAATTCATCCTGCAATACCGTAACGGCCCTGTGGCGTTATTGCTTACCCGACAGAATGTTCCTGTTATTGACAGAACAAAATGCGCATCAGCGGAAAACCTCGTTAAAGGCGCTTATGTTTTAATCGGTGCCGACAAGCCGGAAGTCCTGCTTTTGGCCACCGGCTCAGAGGTCTCGGTCGCATTAAATGCTTATGAAAAATTGACAGCCGAAGGAATAAAGGCACGCGTGGTCAATATGCCCTGCTGGGAGCTATTTGAAAAGCAGAGCAGGGAATATCGCGATTCGGTAATACCGCCGGAAATCAAGGCAAGAGTCGCCGTAGAGACGGCAGTTAAATTCGGCTGGTCCAGATGGCTCGGTGAGACGGGCGAATTCGTAGGTATGTCAACATTCGGCGCATCGGCCCCCGGAAAGGTCTGCTTCGAGAAATTCGGCATCACTACCGACGCCGTCGTCTCCGCAGCGAAAAAGGTGCTGGGAAAATAACGGATTTGACAAGCCCAACGAAAGGCCGTAAGCATCGGTAAATACTACACTTATGACGGCGGGATGTTTTTAGTATCCCGCCGTTTTGCTTTTTTTTGAAAAAAAAAAAAAATAGCCTTTTCCGATTTACTTTCAATATGTCCCCCGCATATAATGACCCTATAAT
>CAYLXJ010000165.1:0-6041 GCA_964387385.1 uncultured Pirellulales bacterium | reverse complement strand
TTATCCTGATAAAATTTCCGATTTCAAGTTTTCCGTCGCAGAAGACGGCAACACCTTCAAACCCATTAAATTTATCCGCACGGATTACTTCACCGGCAAAGGCGACTATAACTATTACCCTCCCGTTCTTTACGAAGGCGCTGGTTTAAGTGGTGCTAAATTCCTTAAAATCGAATACACTGTTGAAGCCCAAATTTCCCGCGTGGAAATAAAATACGGAAAACAAAACTGACCGGAGATATGATTATGATTAAAAGGATTCTTTTCTGCATTATGTTTTCTGCATTTTGCATTCTGCCCTCGGCTTTCGCAGCCGATATGAATGCGCCTTCAGCTTTCAGTCATACGACCTCGCCGACGGGGTTTATAAAGGGTCATAGCTGGGGCTGGGTGGGCTCGCGCGACCAATATTTAGGCGATGCGCCCGTCGAATCGATGAAGAAAATGGCCGAGACCGGGGCGAACTGGGTCTGTATTGCGTTTGCCGGATATATGAAAGATGGCAGCACGCCCGAAATCACCTGGGGCGAAAACGAGCCGTGTATGGTAACGGACGCCGAGGTTCGAAGAGCAATTGAACTGGCAAGACAAAATAATCTCAAAATCATCCTTAAGCCGACCGTCAACTGCAAGGACGGCACCTGGCGGGGATTTATCGAATTTAAGACGCCCGAAGGCAAAGTTGATAATGAGGCGTGGAACAAATGGTTCGCCGATTTTGAAAAGTTCCTCGTTTATTACGCCAAAATAGCCGAGGAAACCAAATGCGAAATGCTGTGTCTCGGCTGCGAAATGGGCACGACGGAAAGATTCAGCCAGAAATGGCGCGACCTGATAGCCGATATTCGAAAGATTTATACCGGCCCAATCACCTACAACGCCAACCACGGCAACGAGGACAAGGTCCAGTGGTGGGACGCGGTAGATATAATCGGTATGAGCGGCTATTACCCTGTCGGCGCAGCTATGACCAGACCCACCGACGACCCCTGCAAAGTGCCTAACGACAGCTCCGTCGAGGGCATGAAAAAACGATGGACGCCGATTAAGCAAAAACTCAAATATGTGAGTAAAAGATACGACCGGCCCTTATTTTTCATAGAAATCGGCGTCTGTTCCGCGAAGGGCAATACCTCATTTCCGTGGCTGCATCCCGCCGGCGATTCGATTTACGACGGCGATGAGCAGGCAAGGTTCTATCAGGCGGTAATTGAAACCTTCTGGGATGAACCCTGGTTTTTCGGGTTTGCCTGGTGGGATTGGCCCACACCCTTATATGCCCCGGAAGATGCGAAAACCAACACGGGTTTTTGTATTTACGGCAAGCCCGCTGAGAAAATTGTGCGCGAGTGGTTCGCCAAACCCCGCTGATTTTTTGTTGGCGGAAGCTACACAATAATCGGAATAACAGGATAATAATCGGGGTGACAGGATTCGAACCTGCGACTTCTTGGTCCCAAACCAAGCGCTCTAGCCAAGCTGAGCTACACCCCGTGATTCGGTGAAAGGCATTTTAGCCGAAATGGGGTTGGTATGCAAGGAGGCGGAGGACGGAAGACAGAGGGCGGAAAAATGGGGAAAAACGGGGTTGCAGGGGGGGAGGGGAATTGATATAATGCCGGTTTTGAAAAAATGGCGGTTTAGGTAAAGGAGCTGAAATAGATGTCGAGAGAGTGTTTTTATACGGGAAAACGGGTGTCGTTCGGCAATACGATAGCACGACGCGGCAAGGCGAAATACTTAGGCGGCGTGGGTCGCAAGATTACGGGCATAACCAGAAGGAAGTTCAAGCCCAATACGCAGAAGGTGCACGCGATAGTTGACGGCAAGGCGATGCGCATCCGGGTATCGGCCAAGGCGCTGAAAATGGGACTTGTCGTGAAAAGACAGAAACACAATTACAAGCCCGCTGAGAAGGCAGCCGAGTGAGGGGCGGCAGCAACCAAAATTCGAAATCCTAAATCCGAAACAAATTCAAATTACTAAAAGGCCAAATTCCAAACTGAAGACGGAGTTTGGAAACCGCCGAAATTTGGCTACAGATTTCACAGATTATGCTGATTTTGCAACAACCCCCGATTGCCGTTCCAAAGAGCTTGAGTCGAGGGCAGGAAAGTGCAAAAAAGCGCTGATTTTGATAATTTTAACCACGGAGGATTCACACGGATTTAGTTGGCCTTTAGGTGTTCTCAACGAATCCTTTGCTCTCCCGGTGCGCCGAGATGCGCAAGGCCTTCGTCTCGACCACCGTGCAATAATATTGCCTCCGTCTTACAGACGGCCGGCCAACATCAAAAAGAGAGGATTAACACAGATTTTAATAATAAAGATGCCGGTTACTGGATACTCCCGCCAGGGCGGGACTCCAGCCCGTTAAGGGCCTCCGTGGGTGCTGGTTATCCTTCGACAAGGTCAGGGCAAGCAGTGGCTAAAAACTGGATTCCTGCTTACGCAGGAATGACAAAGGAAATCTGTGGAAATCTGCGTAATCCGCGGTTAAAATAAGTTCCGTTATAACCCCGCCACTCGCCAAGGGCGAAGATGGCGGGGCTATATATTGTAAGGAAATGGTGAATAAAGAAATATGGATAAACGGATAGATGAGGGGCAGGTTAGGAAGGTTGCCAAATTGTCGCGGCTGGAATTGAGCGAGGAGGAGGTGCAGGAGTTTGCGGGGCAGTTGAGCGCGATACTGGATTACGTGGAAAGGATGAACCAGCTTGATACGAGTAATGTTGAGCCGTTGGCGCATTGTCTGCCGATAAGCAACGTTTTTCGTGAGGACGTTGTAAAGGAATCGTTAGGGACGCAAAAGTCGCTGGCAAATGCGCCGGAGACAGACGGGGCGTTTTTCAAGGTGCCGAAGATACTGGAAGAGCCGTAAGCTGCGCTAGAGATTAGAGCAGTTGATAGTTGAACAGTTGAAAAAGGAGATAATATATGGGAACAGGGAAAATCGGGCGAGGGGTGGTGAGTATCGGGATTATGGTTTGTATTTTGAGCGGTGTTGCGATGGGGGCGAAGATGTATAAGGCGGGTAAACAAAGTGCGCAGGAGTTCAGCAAGAAGGTAACGAAGAAGGTGGAGTGCAAGTATTTGTTGTATCTGCCGGCGGATTATGGCAAGGACGCGGAGAAGAAGTGGCCTTTGATAATGTTTCTGCACGGGGCGGGGGAGCGCGGCAGTAACATAAAGCTTGTGGCAAAGCACGGGCCGCCGAAAATGATTGCGCAGGGCAAGGAGTTCGATTTTATTATTGTCTCGCCTCAGTGTCCCAATGACTTATGGTGGCCTGAGCAGACGGATTTGCTTATAAATCTTTTAGATGAGATTGAGAAGAAATACCGGGTCGATACGGACAGGGTATATCTGACGGGGCTGAGTATGGGGGGATTCGGGACGTGGTCGCTTGCCGCAAGGTTCCCGCAGAGGTTTGCGGCAATTGCGCCAATATGCGGGGGCGGGGAGCGATACGCGGGATACCGGCTTAAAGATGTGCCGGTGTGGGCGTTTCACGGGGCGAAGGACAGTGTTGTGCCGGTAGAGGAATCGAAGAAAATGGTCGAGGCGGTCAAAAAAGCAGGCGGAGAGGCGAAATTGACAATTTACCCTGACGCGGAGCATGATTCGTGGACGCAGACGTATAATAATCCGGAACTGTATGAGTGGTTTTTGGAACACCGGATTAAAAATTAGCCACAGAGAACGCAGATAAAAATAAATCCTAAATCCGAAACAAATTCTAATGACCAAAATAAAGAAAATTCGAAACAAGAAGGCGGATGGATAAATTCGCGGGAAGGGAAAATAGGGGACTGTCCCTATTTTTAATTATGGAATTGGTAAGCGCGAAAGAGTTGCGGGATAAGATAAGGGCGGGGGAGGTGAAGAGCGTCGAGGCGACGAGGTCGGTCTTTGAACGGATTGCTAAATTAGAGCCGAGGATTGGGGCGTATATAAGCACGTTCGAAGAGGGAGCGATTAAAAAGGCGGAAGAGGTTGATAAACGTATTGCGGCGGGGGAGAAGGTGGGGCAGTTGGCGGGGGTGCCGGTTGCGATAAAGGACAATATGTGCACGACGTTCGGGACGACGACTTGCGCATCGAAGATATTAGCGAATTTCAAGGCGCCTTATAACGCGACGGCGGTCGAGAAGCTGCTGGCGGCTGATGCTGTGATTGTGGGTAAGACCAATCTCGATGAATTCGCGATGGGGTCGAGCACCGAGAACTCGGGATTAAAGCAGACGGTAAATCCCTGGGATGTGGAGCGTGTGCCGGGGGGAAGTTCGGGCGGGTCAACGGCGGCGGTTGCGGCTGGGCTTTGCTATGCGGCGCTGGGGTCTGATACTGGCGGGTCGATAAGACAGCCGGCGAGTTTGTGCGGGGTAGTGGGAATGAAGCCGACATACGGGCGTGTTTCGCGGTACGGGCTTGTGGCGTACGGCTCGAGTTTGGACCAGATTGGGCCCGTTACGCAGACAGTTGAGGATTGCGCGTTGATGCTGAACGTTATAGCGGGGCACGACACAGCAGACAGCACGAGTGTCGATGAGAAAGTCGCTCCCGTTGAGGATTATCTTGCAAAATTAGACGAGCCGGTCAGGGGATTGAAAATCGGAGTCGTTTCGGATTTCAACGCGGGGGCGGATGAGCAGGTGCGAGGAGCAATCGATAAGGCAATTAAGGTTTATAAAAATCTTGGGGCTGAGGTGATTGAGGTTGAAATGCCTCATCTGGATTACTCAATAGCGGCTTATTATATGGTCGCGACGGCGGAGGCGTCGAGCAACCTGGCAAGATACGACGGCGTGCATTACGGGCACAGAACGAAACAACCCAATGATTACATCGAGGTTTATACGAAATCGCGAGCGGAGGGATTCGGCAAGGAAGTGAAGCGGCGGATTATGTTAGGCACATACGCGCTATCGAGCGGGTATTATGACGCGTATTACCTGAAGGCGTTGAAAGTGAGGAACTTAATACGCGGGGATTTTGTCAGGGCGTTCGAGAAGTGCGATTGTATTATGATGCCGGTATCGCCGACGACGGCGTTCAAAATAGGCGAAAAAACCGATGACCCGCTGAAAATGTATTTGTCGGACATATATACGATAGCAGTAAATTTGGTGGGTATCCCCGGCATAAGCGTCCCTTGCGGTTTTGATGATAAAAATCTGCCGATAGGGTTACAGATTTTGTCGCCGGCGTTTAGCGAAGAAAAGTTATTGATAATTGCCAGGATGCACGAAAAAGAGACCGGTTGGCATAAGAAAAAGCCATCATTAAATGGGTAAAGTTGATTATAAGGTTTTGGTGGGTTTGGAGATTCACGTGCAGCTTTTCACGCGGACGAAGATGTTCTGCGGATGCGAGCTTGCTTTTGGAGCCGAGCCCAACAGCAGAGTATGCCCGGTGTGTTTGGGGATGCCGGGGTCACTGCCCGTTATGAACGCTCAGGCGGTGGAGTTTGCAATGTTAGCTGGGCTTGCGCTGAATTGCGAAATTGCGAAATTCACGAAGTGGGACAGGAAGAGCTATTATTACCCCGATTTGCCGAAAAATTATCAAATAAGCCAGTATGATTTGCCATTGGCGATAAACGGCTATCTCGAAATACACGCAAAAGATGGCAAGCTGAAGAAAATCAGGATAAGACGGGCGCATTTGGAGGAGGACGCGGGGAAGAATCTGCATACGGCGGGGAATTTTTCGCAGGTGGATTTGAACCGTGCGGGGACGCCGCTTTTGGAAATTGTTACAGAGCCGGATATGGAAGCGGCTGCTGAGGTGCGGGCATTGGCGGAGGAATTGCAGCGGATAGTGAGATACCTGGGCGTATCGGAAGCGGATATGCAGAAGGGGCATATGCGGTTTGAGCCGAATGTGAACCTTGTGATAAATCGCAATGGTCAGGAGTTTAAGACGCCGATTGTCGAGGTGAAGAACCTTAACAGCTTCAGGGCGCTGGAGAACAGTATCAATTATGAAATCAGCAGGCAGCTTGATAATTTTCTTGAGACGGGCGAAGTGATGGA
>CAYLXJ010000164.1:0-6069 GCA_964387385.1 uncultured Pirellulales bacterium | reverse complement strand
TGAATCCATCTTAAATTCTTCCGTTTTCTGTCTTGACAATGGGTAGGGGTATATCCTGTATCCATACAATCGACCGATTGCCATACACGATTTGGAAGCACACCCAATTGCATGATGTTCTAAATACTCGGGTCTTGTCAAAAAATTTTATCAAATCTTTATTTTTTCATATTCCATTGAATGAACGCCCATCCATCGAATAAGCTTTGGGCGCATACGTATAATTACATAATGTGGATCCATCGGCCCATCAACGTATTCTTTTAAAGAAGCTAACATCTGATACAGCTTCAATTTTTCTTTATTGTCACGGCTTATTTGTACATCGGCCAGTGATACGCACATGTTCACCGTTCTGTTTGATAAAACAAAACTCTGCATTCGCAACCTTGGACAAGTGTTTGATTTTATCCTGGTTACTGCCGGCGGCAATCCATATTTCCTTACCTGCCCATATCCAGCCAGACATAGAACGAACACCCACATGTTTACCATCGATTGTGGCAAACATGCCCCACCTCGATGCATTCATTATTTTTTTAACGACTTGCATATTCATCTGCATTTTCTCCTTTCTAAACGAAACTGGCCATGACATTAAAATTTTTCACTTGAAATGAGAAAAGCAAATCAAAAATCGTCGATTTTACAGTGCTATTGGAGCACAGAGATTGGCAGCTTTCTTAGCCGTCCGTCCGCAATTTTGACACCTGAATGCAGCATCTTTGACTATCGCCTTGTATGCCTCTTTATTCTGTAGATGAAATCCTTCGTATATCAAGAAACACAGATGATTATCGTGTGCTTCATTTTTACAATCTGCATTGTGGACCATATTTTTTTCGCTCATCGAATTGAATCTCTAAAATATTTGATCACTAATTTAACAGTTTCTGAAACAATTCGTATATTCTAATCGGCATACAATACTGAGGTCAAATGAAAAGCACGTTAAATTCATGCCGCCTATGCCAATCGCGTGAATGGCATTACTTGACAGAAAAATCAATATGGATACAATCGGCAATGCTATCATCGCGGGTATTAGTCATTATTTTAACCACTAAACTCAGAACCGATTGAATAGAGGAATCTGGGCATGAGTAAGTTACGGCAAAAGTTCAGCCAAAACCATACTTCACTGTCTATCGTCCGCTGGTTTGATGATTGTGCAACGTCAGCTAGAAGTGGAACAGTTGGATATGTTTTCTACACGGACATTAAGTTGTTTAGCTAACGCAGATTGCGGCATTCCAAGCTCTGTTTGTTTTTGCTTTATGATAGCCCATATAGTTCTCATCTTTTGCCTGTAAAATGACTTGCTGTACCAGTCGCGGTTTTTGGGCCTTTAGTGTTATTTGGCAGAAATGGAACGGAGCTCTCCTGCTCCGTTAGGCAAGCTCACTTGAAGAGGAGGGATGAGAACACCCGCGACGCGAAGCGTCGCATACGGGGGTTCTACACGCCTTAGGAGTGCCCGTTTCGGAATCCCTCCTGCTCCGTTCTTACTGCTTTAACAAAATGCGCTTAATTATAATGAACTTCAAAAAATGCTAAGCCGGCTCTGTGCCGGGCAAACTGTCCTTTTTTCGATAAACCATTCCCTGGAAGACGGCTATTATATCGCCCGCCTCGTTTGTAACGTCGATGCTATACGTCGCTAATTTCGGATTGCAGGCGATTTCCCTTCCCTCGGCAAATAACGTTGCGCCGGCATAAGACGCTTTGATAAACGAAATAGAGGCGTTGATTGCCACTGCGACTGTCCCGTGCGAATTTGATGCCGCCGCAAATACGAGGTCGGCCAGGGTGAATACCGCCCCGCCGTGAACAATATCGACGCCGTTGAGATGCTGAGGTCCGACCGTCATTTTGGCTTTGGCCCTGCCCGGCGAGACATCGAGCAACTCGATTCCAGCCAACTCCGCGAACTTGTCCCTCTTGAAAAAATCTCTTATCCTGTCCATTTCTTTATCCTTTCGCTTTAATCAGAACGGATTTTACCAAAAACAGGCAAAGGCACAAATAGATTTACGATTCATAATTTTTGATTTATGATTGCGGCTATGTTGAACAGAGACATAATCGATTTTCACACGCACGCATTCCCGGACGAGCTTGCGCCGAGGGCGATGAAGAAACTGATAGAAGAAGCGCCGGGGGTGCAGGCATTTCTCGACGGGAAAATCTCCTCGCTGCTTGATTCTATGGACAGAAATAATATCAGTCATAGCGTTATATGCTGCATAGCCACGATGCCGAAGCAGTTTACGCCTATCTTTAACTGGTGCAAAAAGGTCCAGACAGACCGCCTGATATTGTTTCCTTCGATTCACCCGTCCGACGAGAAATGGAAAGAGCGAATCTCGCTGATTAAGGACGCTGGTTTCAAGGGAATAAAAATGCACCCGTATTACCAGGACTATCGGCTCGACGATGACAGGATGCTGCCTATTTACGAGGAGCTTGCTCGAAATGACCTTATGTTAGCCGTTCATACCGGCTACGACATCGCGTTTGCCAGAGACGACAGGGCCGACTGCGGCAAAATCCTGAAAATTACGGAATTGTTCCCACAATTGAAGTTTATCGCCACGCATCTGGGGGCATGGCAGCAATGGGAAGATGTAGAACAGAAACTTGTCGGAAAACATATTTATATGGAATTGTCCTGGTCTCTCGAATATCTCCCTGCACAGCAGGCAAGGCGAATCATACTTGCGCAACCCCCTGACTGCGTTCTTTTCGGGACTGATTCCCCATGGACCGACCAGGGCAGAACCATTGAGCTATTCAGGAATGTGAGTTTGCCGCAAGAGCTTGAAAAAAAGATACTTATAGACAACGCAAAGGCGCTTCTGGGCATAACATAAAAGCGATTCAGGGGTCCGAATAATTTGACGGTATCCCTGTCCGATTACATAAAAAAAAAGAAAAAATACTTGCTTTTTATTGTGACATCTACATACTAATATCGTCTCGGATGATGTTCGGGACAAACAGGGAATCTCGCGGCACGCCGAATTTCGTGCGTGTCATAATGTAAAACAAGGTCATTGTTTTAGCTTTGGCAGGAAAACACAAATAACATCTAAATTAAGGAGTGCGAAATGACACAGAACAGAACTATGGTGATTTTGGTTGTGACGCTCTTGCTGTCGGGTCTGGCCGTGGGTGCCGAACCAGCACCGACTGCGCAATCAAGCGGAACCCCAGCCGTCGCGCCACCTCCGGCAGCCCCAGAAATAGGGACTTTCCACAATCCGACGGAATGGCTCGAAATGGGTGGGGATTTCAGATTCAGGGAACATTACGGCTATAACTGGACTGCTCTTAACAGACACCTTGAAGACCCACTGGGTAATGATGCCTCACAATTTCACTGGCAGAGAATTCGTTCACGCTTATGGATGAAGTTCAAGCTTGATGAAGAGACCTCTGTGAATACAAGGTTCACATGGGAATTTCGAATGTTTGATAATCCGGAAGCATCAGACCAGCACACGGACTTCGATGAAATAATTATAGACAACCTGAACTATACCAAGAAGAATTTTCTCGATATGCCTGTAACCGCCATTCTCGGTCGTCAGGACATAATGGATCTCGGCAAGGGCTGGCTCGTTATGGACGGCACCCCTGCTCCGTATGAAGGGTCAAGAACCTACTACTTCGATGCCGCCAGATTCACCTATGACCTCGCTGAAAAAACTAAACTCGATTTGATTTATATCACCCAGCACCCCGATTCTGACTGGTGGCTTAAACCCATCAATGACAGAGAAAGATATGTAACCTTTGAGGAAGAAGAAGGTCTGATTCTGTACTTAACCGACAAGAGCAGGCCCACACAGCTCGAAGGTTATTTTATGGTGAAGAACAACAACCCTGTTGATGCACTTGCCCGTAACTTGACGTCCACTTCCTCATTACAACGATACAGCAAGAAGGCCGAGATATATACAGTAGGCGGCGCAGCTTCCGCGCCAATTAAAGACAACTGGAACTATCGCGTCGAAGGTGCCGTGCAGTTAGGCGATTCAGCATCGCCCAATACCTTCCTCACCGACAATGATGATGAAGAATCGTTAAGGGCCTTCGGGGCCAAGGGCGACCTTGAATACTCCTTCAAAGACGACCTCGATAGCAAGCTGCATGTAGTTTATGAGTTCCTGTCAGGCGATGACCCAAGTTCAAGCCGTGTCGAATCGTTTAATCCGCTGTGGGCTCAATGGCCTCAATGGAGCGAGCTTTATCAGCCCTACGTAACCAGTATGGAAGACGGTCTGGTATCCAACCTGCATCGCATCGCCTTCGGGCACAAGTTCAAACCGAATAACCAATGGCAAATCCTCACCGACTGGCACCTGCTCTATGCCGACGAAAACACTTTCAGAAATGACGCAAGATTCAGCCAGGACGGTAGTTTCCGCGGGCATCTGCTGACCTGCTGGGCAAGATATAACTTTACCAAGCAGCTCAAGGGCAACCTGGTTTTCGAGTATTTATGGCCCGGACACTACTATGGACCCGGCAACAGAGATAGTGCCTTGTATTTCCACTGGACGGTTGAATACCTGTTCTAAGGTGATTTCAATGTTATTGAAAGCCCGGTTTGACGCCGGGCTTTTTTATTGAACTGAGTCACCCTTTCCATATAATAATCCTATCGTATGAGCAAAAATGAGACACTCAAAAAGGTGCTTCTTTCGGGCGACGAGGCCCTCGCTTTCGGAGCTTTCGAGGCGGGCTTAAAGGTCGCCTGTGCATACCCCGGAACCCCTTCAACCGAGATTCTTGAAACCCTCGCCACTATGCCCGAAATTGACGCGCAGTGGTCGGTCAATGAAAAAGTGGCATACGAGGTCGCTCTGGGCGCGGCAATAAGCGGCGTGCGCAGCTTGTTTGCCTGCAAGCACGTCGGCCTAAACGTCGCAATGGATCCTTTAATGACCTCTTCCTATACGGGAATTCTCGCAGGATTCGTAGTAGTCGTCTGCGACGACCCGGGCATGCATTCCTCGCAAAACGAGCAGGACAGTCGCTGGGTGAGCATTTTCAGCAAACTTCCTATGCTCGAACCGGCAAGCCCCAGAGAAGCAAAGGATTACGTCAAATACGCCTTTGAAATAAGCGAAAAATATGACACGCCCGTTATTTTGCGAATGACCACGCGGGTATCTCATACAAAAGAAGACGTAATCCTCGGTGAAAGGATTGTTCCGCCTCAGCCGGTATTCGAAAGAAACATACAAAAATACGTGATGGTTCCGGGCAACGCATACGGCAGACATATAATCGTCGAAGAGCGCCTTAAAAAACTAAAAGCCCTCTCCGAAAAAACCAAGCTCAACCGCATAGAGCCGGGCGACAGGAAACTGGGCTTCATAACATCGAGCGTTGCTTATCAGTATCTCAAGGAAATTTACCCCGATGCCTCGTATCTTAAACTCGGCTTCACTCATCCCTTCTGTGACGAAAAAATAAAGGCCTTCGCAAAAACCGTAAAGAAGCTCTACGTCATCGAGGAGCTTGACCCGTTTCTCGAAGAGCACGTCAAAACATTAGGATTGAAAATTCACGCCAAAGATCCATCGTTCAGAATCGGGGAGCTTAGTCCCGAATTAATACCGGCGATAGTAAAGGGCGAAGTTAAAAAAGAAGTAAAATCCGTCAAACGAAAACCCCGGCTATGCCCGGAATGCCCGCACTGGGCGACATTCGCCACACTGAAAAAACTCGATTTTTACGTCGCAGGCGACATCGGCTGTTATACGCTGGCCTGCCTGCCCCCCACTTCCGCGCTTCATTCCTGCCTGTGTATGGGGGCCGGCGTTACTTTCAACGAGGGCTGGAGAAAGGGCGCACCCGACAAGAAAATCGTCGGAGTTGTCGGCGATTCAACGTTTGTTCATTCAGGCATAACCGGCCTGATTAACGCCGCCTATAACAAGGCAAAAGGCGTAATTTTCATTCTCGATAATTCCACGACCGCAATGACCGGAGGTCAGCAGCACCCGGCAACGGGCCTGACCATTAGAAACGAGCCGACAAAAAAACTCATTCTCG
>CAYLXJ010000163.1:0-6081 GCA_964387385.1 uncultured Pirellulales bacterium | reverse complement strand
TTTTTCCAACAAAAAAGCCAAAACTTCGGCGACGACGTCTTTATATTTCGGCTCGATTTGCATTGTGCGGGGCGAGCCCTGCATATGCATTAAAACGGCGGGGACCTGATATTGTGCCGCCAATTTTGCCATACGGTCATCGGCCAGCGCGGTGATGTCGTTAAGCATCGAGGCGCCGCCATCGAGTGCGGCTTTGGCAACATCATAATTTGTCGTGTCGATACTGATACAAGTTTTTGTCTTTTTCGCAAGTTTCTCAATTACGGGTATTGCCCGGCGGATTTGTTCATTTGCGGGGACGGGTTGGGCGCCTGGTCTTGTGGATTCGGGGCCTACGTCGATAATTAATGCGCCGTCGGCGGCCATTTTGAGGCCGTGCTCGACTGCCTTATCGGCATCGAAAAACTTTCCGCCGTCGCTGAATGAGTCGGGCGTAACATTGAGGATACCCATAATCAGGCAGCCCGCGGAAAAATCAAGATTGGTTTTCATTTTGTTTACCGAAACCCCCGGTAAAACCGGGGGCTAAATATTATTGACTTGAAATCCAATACCTTTTAACACGTTCTCAAGTTTTGTTGATGATTGTTTTAATAAAATCTTTGTATTTTGAAATTCCCTTCGTATGGGGTAATTTTTGCGTAAATCGTCAAAAAATTTGCCGCGTTTTTCGGGTTCGACGGTCGCGATTTCGCGGGTATTGAAATCGTCGCGGTTGATAGTGTAAACCTGCTGGACGGTTTCTTGCAGAAGCGTTTGTATGTCAGGGCCGATTTTTTCAATTTCGATTGTCGGGACCTTGGGCGGGGGTAAAAAGTCATCGATTTTGAATTTGGGCTTGAGGCCGAAGTGTTCGCAGGCGGCATTGTAAATCATAATCATTCCGGCGATTTTGCCGTCGTACGAGTAGCCGGCGATATGCGGGGTTGAGATATCGACCATACGAAGCAGTTCACAATCGATATTCGGCTCGTTTTCCCAGACGTCGAGGACAACTGCGCCGAGTTTTTTATTTCGTATAGCGACTTTCAATGCAGCGGTATCGTGGACGCTGCCGCGGGAAGTATTTATGAAAACACAGCGGGTTTTGAGGGACGCGAAAAATTTCTCGTCGGCCAAATGGTATGTTTTGTCCTGACCTTCACAGGTCAGGGGCGTGTGCAGGGTTATAAAGTCGCAATCGAAGAGTTCATCGAGGGGCCTGTATTTCGGGCCGCCGGTCTGTCGCTGAAGTGGCGGGTCGTTGAGTTTGACAATCATACCGAGGGCGGCGCATTTTTTGGCCACTTTGCTGCCGACGTTTCCGACGCCAACGATGCCGATTGATTTACCGGCGAGGGTGATTTTGCGTTTTTTGCCAACTGATAGCAGGGCAGCGACGATGTATTCGGCGACTGAATTGGCGTTTGAGCCGGGGGCTGAGGCGAAGCCGATGCCACGTTGTTTAAGGTAATCGAGAGCGACATGCTCGAAACCGATTGTCGCGGTGGCGACGAATTTGACCGGGCTTTTGGCCAGCAGCTTTTCATTAACGGGCGTTATGCTTCGGACGAGGAGAATATCAGCATCGGCGACGACATCCGGCGTAATCTGCCTTCCGGAAAGCGTTTGCACGTCGCCTATCGAGGAGAAGCATTCCTTCACAAACGGTATATTTTCATCGGCTATTATTTTCATGTTTACCAGCGGCCGGCGATTTTTGTGCCGCAATCGGGGCAGCAGGAATCCTTGATTTTGTTAAACTTTATATTATAGCCGATGCGCTGAATAAGCAAATGGCCGCATTTGCAACAGAAGGTATTTTCCTGTTTAGAGCCGGGGACGTTGCCGAGATAGACGTAGTGAAGGCCGGCCTTTTTGCCGATTTCATAAGCGTGCTGGAGCGACTCTGACGGTGTGGGGGCTGATTCGGTAAATTTATACTGCGGGTAGAAACGGCTGATGTGCCAGGGGAAATCGGGGCCTGCTTTAGTTACGAGAAAGTCGGCCAATCGTTTCAATTCCTCTTCGGAATCGTTCTCATCGGGTATAAGCAGGGTTGTCGTTTCAAGCCAGATACTTGTATTTTTGGCGATATATTCGATTGTATCGAGGACCGGCTGGAGCTTGGCCTTGCAAAGCCGGCGGTAATAGTCCTCGCTGAATGCCTTTAAATCGACGTTGATGCCGTCGAGCCAGGGGGCGGCGAAATCAATCGCCTCTTTTGTCTGATAGCCGTTGCTGACGAAGACGTTTTTGAGGCCGTTTTGTTTAGCGAGTTTGCCGCAATCGGCGCACAATTCCATAAAAATCGTCGGTTCGGTGTATGTATAGGCGATGCTCGAACAGCCGGTGCGCATTGCCTCCTGAACAATTTGCTTGGGCGCGACGGTCTGGCCATCGATTTCGCCCGTCTCGACGACTGCCTGGCTGATTTGCCAGTTCTGGCAGAATTCGCAGCGGAAATTGCAGCCCATCGTGGCAATCGAGAAGCTGCGAGTCCCGGGCTGGAAATGAAACAGGGGTTTTTTTTCAATCGGGTCGGGGTTCGCCGAGACGACCTTGTCGTAATTAAGCGAATATAGAATACCCCCACTGTTTTTGCGGACAGCGCATCTGCCGATTTTGCCATCGGGTATCAGGCAGCGATGCGCACACAAAAAACACTGGGTTTTGTTGCCCTGGAGCGGCTCCCACAAGACAGCTTGTTTGGGCATAACCTGCTCTCTTCTCGATGCTATGCTGTCTTTATTACGCCCTGCCGATGCGCCGCAGATAGACCTTGGATTTTTTTAGTCCCATCCTTGAGGCCTTTTTCTTGACGGCATCGGTCTTGCGTCCGACTGCTTTTGCCACTTTGGACGTCGCCGTTACGGGGAATAGCTTTCTAAGCTGGTTGAGGTCTTTTGCCGACCATCGTCCCTTTGGCGACCTTGCTGCTCTTCGTTTCTTTGCCATTTGTGTCCCCTTTCACAAAATATATGGGCCGGATACGTCCCTTAATGGTGACTATCTCGCCTACTATTAGAATCTACGTCCCATGTTCGGAGATGTCAAGAAATTTTAGTGTTCTTTAAAAAATTCAGGTAGATATTTTACTAATCAATTATTGGACGAGTTTCGCGGCTTCGGGCAGATATTTAGCAATCAATTATCGATTACCAATCGTTCGCAGGTCTTTACAGGGACAGGTTTTAAGATATACTTGGACCAACGTAGCACGGCCATCCTGGCCGTGCAGGCCCGGGCTGGAAGCCCGTGCTACATTATTATGGCTGACTTGAAAGAAAATTCGGTAGGCATCGTGAAAACGCAGACGATGCGGGTTGTCGAAGAGGATAGTCCGCTGGAGCTTGCGTGCGGAAAGACATTAGGGCCGATTGACGTTGCGTATGAGACATACGGCAAGCCGGACGCAAACGGGGAAAATGCTATTTTGATTTGCCACGCATTGAGCGGCAACGCCCACGTGGCCGGCTACAATAATCCTAACGACCGCAAACCCGGCTGGTGGGACAATATGGTCGGGCCCGGAAAGGGGATTGATACAAACAAGTACTATGTGATTTGCTCGAATTTTTTAGGCGGCTGTTCGGGCACGACGGGGCCGTCATCGATTAATCCCAAAACCGGCAAGCCGTACGGCCTTGATTTTCCAATTATCACCATAGCGGATATGGTCAAGGTCCAGAAGCTATTGCTGGATAAGTTAGGCGTGAAAAAATTACTGTCGGTGATAGGCGGGTCAATCGGCGGGATGCAGGTTTTGCAGTGGTCGATTTCATATCCTGATTTTGTAAGGTCGGTTTTGCCGATAGCGACGACCAGCCATTTAAGCGCACAATCGATTGCCTTCGACGCAGTAGGCCGAAACGCGATACTGGCCGACGCTGATTTTGCAGAGGGCCAATACTCGGCTCAGCCGGCCCGCGGCCTCGGCATCGCAAGAATGATAGGGCATATCACGTATTTGTCGGAAGAAAGCATGCGTGATAAGTTCGGGAGGAAACTGCGCAGCGCCGAGGACTACAAATACGATTTCGATTCGGAGTTCGCAGTTGAGACGTATCTGGATTATCAGGGGCAAAGCTTCGTCGAGCGTTTCGACGCCAACAGTTACTTATACATCACGAAGGCATCGGACTATTTCGACCTGGCTAAGGATTACGGCTCGCTTGCAAAGGCGTTTGCCGGCGTAAAAAGCAGGTTTCTTATCGTCAGCTTGTCGAGCGACTGGCTATTCACGCCGGAACAGTCGAAAGAAATAGCGGAGGCGCTTGCTGCAAATCGAAAAGACGTTAGTTACTGCAATATAACATCTCCTTACGGGCACGACGCGTTTTTGTTAGAGGTCGATGCGCTGGGGCAATTTATCTGCTGCTTTCTGAAGGCGACGTATGACCCGAAAAATCGCATACCGTGTTCCTGCTACGTCCAGCGGGGGCACAAGTCGCCTCTGCTCGACCAGCCGCATCGCACCCGGCTCGATTACGACCTGATAGAATCGCTCATCGAACCAAACAGTTCAGTCCTCGATATCGGCTGCGGACAGGGCGACCTGCTGGCCAACCTCCTACGCGATAAAAATATCAAAGGCGAAGGTATCGAACTTGACCAGGAGCTTGTCCTCGATTGCATCTGCCGAGGCATACCCGTTATCCAGCAGGACGTCGAACAGGGACTGCATTATTACGGCGACAAGAGTTTCGATTACGTGATATTGTCGCAGACGGTGCAGACGCTGAAAAATCCCGAAAAGATATTTCCTGAACTTTTGCGCATCGGCCGGAAGGTCATCGTGAGCTTCCCGAATTTCGCGCACTGGCGATGCCGGCTTCAGATGGGAATTCTGGGAAAGGCCCCCGTAACGGGGCAATTGCCCTTTGAGTGGTATAATTCGCCGAACGTGCATTTCCTGACACTTAAAGATTTTGACAAATTCTGCGGCAAGCTGGGCGCAAAAATAGAAAATAAGATCGCGTTAAGCGGAACGAAAGTTATGCCTGTGCGGTTCGCGTCGAATCTTTTCGCCGAACAGGCGGTTTATGTAACCAGCAAAGAGTAATTTTTAATGCTTATGCCTCTCTTTGTTACAAGTTCTTGCAGGAGCTACGCAATAAATATAAACAAGCGGTTCAGCCCCGGTGTTACTGATGTTATGAGCAGTATGAGGTGGAATATAGCATACCTTTCCCTGGCCGACTTCGAGGGCATCTTGTTTTTCGCCGATTAAAGCCGTGCCTTTACCAGACAGGAAAACAAGCGTTTCTTCGTTATTTTCCGTGCTGTGCAAACCGCATTCCTCGCCTGGTTTCAAATATACTCGTCCCGAGCGCATCCCACAGGTCTGGGGCAGACCTGTCAGCAGCGGCTGATAATCAGGATTATCACTCAATTTAATCACCTGGGCCTTTCCTGAAGGCATAGTAATTTCCTTATTCATTGAACAACCTGAAATCAATCCGGCAACCGTCAGACAAACGAAAACAACCATCCCTTTTACATAACCGCAATTCATAGTCAATACCTTTCATAATAGAGTTTTTACTGTTTGCCTTCGAACGAACCGATTTGTGAGCCGTTTTTCAGACGCATCCGGACAATGAAGCCCCTGCGTTCTTTGGGCGTAAACCACAATTCTTTAGGTACTGGATATCTGTTGAAGTTATCGACCCCAAGCTTTTCCTCAAGCCATTCCTGGCTAAAGTTCGGCCCCAAGCTAAAAATTATCCAGCTTACCGGCGACACGTAAGAAAACAAATGCTTATTTCCCCCTGAGTACGGGCTGCATTCGTTATCGTCGGGACGCCACCGACCTCCGTCAGGGTCAACGCTGCTGCTTGCGGGAAAATTATTTGGTATCCACAGTTGAGCACAGCTATATTTTTCGATGATATTTCTGTTCACAATTATTTCACCGACGCTGCGATATTTATAAGTATGGCCGAGATGGAACCTGTCTTCCATATTCGTTGTCATTGCCTCGCTTTTGGGCTTCGACGGAAGATAATGGCCTGTAATCAGGGATTTAGGAAGCTGATACAAATGGTCTGTCAATCTGCCTGTTCCGCAATCCTCGTGCGTGGGAGGAAATTTGCGGTT
>CAYLXJ010000162.1:0-6089 GCA_964387385.1 uncultured Pirellulales bacterium | reverse complement strand
TTTGACCCTATACAGGCAAGCACCTCTTTTTCCGGGTCTAATTCGACGCCCCAGACGCGGGCATATTTTTTCGCCATTTCGACGCGCAGGCCCTTTATGCCCCTCGATGCGCTGTAGCGGTGGTTGCGGGGGTCTCTTGCGGCCTCGCATAACTTATCAATCACGATTTGCGGGGCGCCGTCTGAGGGATTGCCCATACCCAAGTCGATAATGTCAGCGCCTGCCTGACGTTTTGCCAGTTTTAAGGCATTCAACTGGGCAAACAAATAAGGCGGCAAACGCGTTATCCTGTGTCCCGGCTCAATCTTAAAATTGCTCATATTTTTCTCACGAATAAGGTTAATATTCCGACATACAATCGGCAAGCATACCGCAAACAGGTGAATTTTCAAGAAATTTTACAAATGCCTCACTGCCGAGGACGCAGAGACCGCTGAGAATCTTGAGATACCGATTAACACTGTTGACATTTTATTATACCTAAACTAAATTTCTAACAAAGCGTGTTGTATATAATTATGTTCGGTCAAAGGAGGCATATATGAGAATAACCAAAGAGCAGATATTTAGTCTATTTGCCTTCATAATTATCGTATCCCTCGTTCTATCAGCAACATTCAGGTCAAAAAATAAAACACATGATGAAATCGCCGAACAACCCGTTTTCAAGGCAAAAGCCGATGATTTGAATAATACCATCGTCACCCCAAACATAGAGCAGGAAATGGCTGCCGGCTCAAATATCCTCTGGTGCAGCACCTTCCAGCTCGCATGGAATGAGTTCTGCGACTTTGCAGGCGGGCCGATACAAATGGAATCCCCGCCTTCGATTGTTCCAATTCTAAACAAAAAAACAGCATCATAAAGAAGACCTAGATGAAAACAGCTATATTGTCATAGCAGGGCTTGCCGGGGAAGGAATATACGAGAGAATCCGAGTTGAACTTGATAAAAAATTCAAAGGACAAGCCAGTCCTGGCATTTTCGACTCTACTCCACAAATGGACTGGGTGGCTTATGCTTATCTATTCAAAGAGCTTCCTTTCAAGTGGGCATTTCACCGTTTCAAAGAAAACCTGATATTCGAAGGTTACTATGTAGATTCGTTTGGAATCGAACAGCTATTCTACGATCAGAGAAATGAGGTCAAGATGGCAAGCCAGGTTGTCATAATTGACCACAAGAATAATGACGATTTTATCATCGAACTAAAGACTCAAGCCAAAGATGACAGACTAATACTTGCGAAAGTTTCTCCGGAAGCGTCTCTCGGTGAAACGATAAGTATGGTTGAGAAACGTATTGAAAAAGCCAAACCCGAAAAGATGGATGAAATGTCCGACCTCTTCGTTCCTGTATTGGATTTTGATATCTTAAAGGAATATTCAGAGTTGTATGGTCACCCAATCCACTCGACAAACAAAAATATTGAAAAGACGGAAATTGCCGTAGCGTTACAAACAGTACGTTTTCGGCTCGATGAAAGGGGCGCCGTCCTTAAATCTGAGAGCATTATTGCCGCGGGCTTAACGCCAGAGAACCTTGTCTTCGACAAGCCGTTTCTAATTTTACTCAAACGTCACGACGCTAAAAAGCCATATTTCGCCCTTTGGGTCGGCAATGCTGAACTACTTGTGCCTGACAAAAAGAAATCTGTAAAAGAAAAGAATTGAACTAAAATACGCAATTCAGTTTCAATTCGGCGGGGCAATCCCTGCCCTACCTAATAAATAAAAGATACACCCAAGGTGTACCAAAAAATACGCGGATTACTTGAGGCCGAATTGCTCAGGATAGCGGTATTTTACCAGATATAGCGCGAGGATTGCCTGGACAGTGGCGTGCTGGTCGCTGGGGGTTTCGGAAAGGGAGAATATCGGTTTTCTCCTGACGGTTGTGAAAAACACCCAGCGGTCGTTCCAGCCGTCATCGGGTTGCTGATTGGCGATAATTCTTTCCACCCAACGCCGGCGAACCCCCTGCGGTAATCCGGCCCGCAAAACGAAAGTTACCCTCTGGATATAAATATCAACGATGGGCACACTAAAGGCAGAATCGATGTTCAGCCGGCCGCAAAGGTGCTCAATAAGCTTATTTAGTTTTTCGTTTGAGCCATATCTATCTCTTAACATAGTGAGCGCAAAAAGCTGGTGGGTTAGCTGTCTTCTGTGCCATCGTTCGGGGTCGAACAGCCCCAATTCATCGGGTTTGACAGTCGCCTTGTCCGGCGCAAGGGCATAAAGCGCCCATTTGTTGTCAATATAGTCATTTGCGATTGCCATATTCAGTTCGCGACCGTCAATCGGCCGATTGTGGTCAACTTCGGTTTTCCAGCATCTTGTGTAATGTGTCATCGGCTCGTTTAGAAATGAATCAACGATGCTTTTGAATGACGAATTGGGCTTGAGGTCGTTGCATTCCCGCAGCATAGTAATCAGCGCGACGTTTCTTTCCTTGAGAATATCCTGCCTGTGTTCCTCGACCCATTTTTCACTTCGGCTGATGGCCAAATCAAGCCGATGGGCAAAGGTGGCATCGCTCCACAGGGAGATATTGTTATACCCAATTGCAGCAACAAGAATTATGATTATGAAAGCAATAAAAGCGAGGCCGGCGAATGTGATTTTCCGCCACAAGGGCTTTTTCCTGATAATATCTGACTCGGCAATATTTTGGTCTTCCGCGATTTTACTCATTATTTTCCTTTCAAAAGCTCGCCGAACAGCGTCAATGGTGTGGTCCTTGTTATTATGACGGTTGCGAATTGTCCTGCAAGCGTTTGAGGTCCGTTAAGAACGACAATCCAGTCGCCGGAGGTTCTGCCGATGAGCTGCGTGTTATTCTGGTGCGATTTTTTGCTTGGGCCTTCGACGAGGACTTTGACGGTTTTTCCTGAAAACTCCCGTGCTAATTCGTCGCTGATTTTCTCCTGCAATTTAAGAAGTTCGACATTTCGCCTGATTTTAATTTCCTGCTGGATATTATCATCAAGGCGATTATCGGCGGTAGTGCCGGGCCTGGGTGAGTATTTGAAAATAAATGAGTTTTTATACCGTGCCTTTTTGAGAAGCTCGACTGTCTGCTCAAAATCGTTATCCGTTTCGCCGGGAAAGCCGACGATAAAATCGCCCGCGATGGCAATATCGGGGACGATTTTCCGGGCGGTGTCGATAAGCTCAAGGTATTCAGCGGAGGTGTAGCCGCGATTCATTGCTTTTAGGATTTTATCCGAGCCGCTTTGCGCGGGCAGGTGCAGATACCGGCAGACCTTCGGCAGGTCAGTCATTGTTTGCATAATCTCAGTGAAGTATTTTTGTGACGGGTAGCTTGTTACGAATCGTATCCACTCAATGCCTTCGATTTCGCTTATCATAGCAAACAGGTCAGCAAGACAATATATTTTTTCCCCGCCCCGATATTCGTATGCGTTTATTCTCTGGCCTAACAACGTTACCTGCTTTACGCCGTGTTGGGCCAATCGTTTTACCTGTTCGATTATCGCGGCAGGGGGGCGGGATGTTTCAGGTCCTCTGACGTAAGGCACGACGCAGTAAGAGCAGAACTTGTCGCAGCCGTGCATCGCCCGGACGTATGCCTGGCCGGGTATGTCGCTATTTTCAATTCCGTATTCAGTTTCAAAATTTTCGAGCGTCTGGCCGTCAGGCGGCAATTGGCGAATCTTTTCTGTAACCGCTAAGGTTTTTTTCTTGTCCTTAAGGGCTTCGTCTATAAGTCGAGGTATATCAGGCAGTTGCGCGGGGCCGCAAACGATATCAACAGCCGATTGCTTAAATAATTCACTACCTAATCGCTGTGCCATACAACCGATAACTGCGACCACCAAATCCGGTCTCATTTCCTTGATATGCTTCAAATGCCCAAGATGCGACAAGACCCGCTGTTCTGCGTGGTCACGCACCGAGCAGGTGTTAAAAAGCACAACGTCGGCTTCGTCGATACTGTCGGCAAGCTGGAAACCGGTATTTCGTAATGCTGTCTCGATAAGGGAGGTGTCTAATTTATTCATCTGACAGCCGAAAGATTTTATATGCACGTTTTTGCCGGTCATATTTGTGCTACCGTTTCCTCGATAAGGGCTGCCACTTGCCGACGCCATATAATTCAGGGGCGATTATTTTACGGAACGTTTCAAATAAAAAGATAAACAGGCCCGGCATCAGGGCGATTACCCATTCAAACGCCCGCAAGGCGACCGTATCCATTGGCTGGTGCATCAAGGGCAAATAAATAACAGCCAGTTGGAGGGCCAGGCCGGCTAAGAGGGCAATCAGCAGCCAGCGATTCTTGAAAAAGCCGAGGTTGAAAGCTGTGTGTACGTCGGAGCGGGCGTTGAAAGTCAGCAGCCACTCAAAAATCACAATACTGCAAAAAGTCATTGTGCGTGCTTCATGAATTTCATAATGGCGAAGCGTCCAGAAGAATACCAGAAAAGCGCCTGTGCCTAACAGACCGGCCAAAGTTGCTATGCGCATAAGCATACCGGGGAAAAGGAGTCCGACCTTGGGATTGCGGGGAGGATATGACAGTTCGTCGCCGACTCTCGGCTCAAGGGCCAGAGGGATGGACACAAGCGCTCCTGTAACGAGATTAATCCATAAAATCTGCAGGGGGACGAGAGGCGCCTCGCCTAATAAGATAATGCCGAGCAGCAGCGTCAGCAGTTCGCCAAAGCAGGTAGTCATCAGGAAGAAAATGACGTTTCGCAGGCGGTTAAAAATTGCCCTGCCTTCCTCGACGGCTGTTACAATTGAGGCGAAATTGTCATCCGCCAGAACCATATTCGATGCCTCTTTTGCCACATCCGTGCCTGTGATTCCCATAGAGATTCCGATATCTGCGGCCTCAAGCGCCGGTGCGTCGTTCACGCCGTCGCCTGTCATAGCGACAATGTGGCCCAGCCGCTTGAACGCCTGGACGATTCGCAACTTGTGCAGGGGTTCTATGCGGGCAAAGACCGACACATCTTGTATCTTCTCTTCGAGCGCCTCATCCGACATCTGGCTGAGGTCTTTGCCCGTTAAATTCAGCTTGCCTTCAAGCCCTAACTCGTTACCGATGGCCTGGCCCGTCACGGGATTATCGCCGGTCGCCATTACGACTTTTATGCCGCCTTTCTTGCATGTCGCTATTGCCTGTCTGGCTTCTTCTCGCGGAGGGTCAATCATCCCGCATAGGCCTGCTATGACCAATTTGCCGTTTATATTCTCTTCTTTTAGCTCTCCCGATTCCTGCGGATATTCCATATAAGCCAGGGCCAGGACCCGCATTGCCTCTCGGGCCATAGCGTCGGCGGCGTCGAGAAAATCTTTTTTGACGGAGTCCGTAAGGGGTTCGCTTTTGCCGGAGTTGAGATAGAATCCCGCCATCGACATAAGTTTTTCCAGCGACCCTTTTACATAAGCCGTTTTCGCTGCGTTATTCTGATGCAGCGTTGCCATAAACTGGTTTTCGCTTTGAAATGGAATTTCGCCGAGGCGAGGATATTTTTTTTCAAAATCTTCCTTGTTTATTCCCACTTTTGCGGCAGCCACAACGAGGGCTCCTTCGGTGGGGTCCCCTATGATTTCGTAAGATTCGTTCGCGGAGGTTAAGTGAGAGTCATTGCACAGGGTCCCCGTCTCCAAAAGTTTTTGGACGTCGGACAATTTGTCTGGAACAATCGCCTGACCGTTATGCTGTATCTCGCCCTTCGGCTGGTATCCCTGCCCGGTAACGTCGAAGTATTTTCCGTCGGAGTATATTTTCCTGACGGTCATCTGATTTAGAGTCAGGGTGCCGGTTTTATCTGTGCAGATGACGGTGGTTGAGCCGAGAGTTTCGACTGCGGCCAGTTTGCGGATTATGGCGTTATGCCGGGCCATTCGCTGCATTCCGGCGGCAAGAAGAACGGTAACGACGGCGGGCAGTCCTTCGGGTATCGCCGCAACCGCCGCAGCTACGGTCATCATAAATACGTCAACGGCGTCGAATTTTTTCCAGAACCCGAGAGCCACCAGCAGGATACAAACGCACAGAATAATCCAGAGAAGCGATTTTCCCAGTTTATCTATGCTTTGCTGCAGAGATGT
>CAYLXJ010000161.1:0-6112 GCA_964387385.1 uncultured Pirellulales bacterium | reverse complement strand
ATATATTTGATATTTCATCACAATCATTGGGGAATAACTTTATTGTTTATTTTTGAGGAGAACGAACATGAAGCAGGTAGTAACAGTACTCTTTATTTTGTCCGTTCTAGGCCTTACCGGCTGTGGAAGTGTCTCGGGAATCAAGCCGACGGGAACACATCAGCTCAGCGAACTTACCCAGTATGACAAAATAATCGTAACAGGCTTCACTAACGCCGAAAAATGCAAAGAACCAGAAAGGGCTAAACTAGCCTGTGCCAACTTCGCGGACCGTATTTCACTCGAAATAGAAAAAAAGGGAATAGTCAATTCGGTTGACAGAACTCCGTCAACCGAAAAGGCACTTCTTATCACTGGCTGTTTGACCAGATATGAAGAAGGAAATGCGATGGCCCGACTACTAGTCGGCTGTGGTGCAGGCAGTTCTTATTTGGACGTTGATATAGAGTTCAAAGACAATGTCACACAAGAGCAATTAGCCACACTAAAAGTTGATAAAAACAGTTGGGGCCTCGGAGGTGGTATTGCTGCTGGGCAGACCATCGAAGCATTCATGGACGAGGCTGCAAAGAAACTCGCAGAACAACTCATGCAAATCAAGAAAGGCGAAACATAAAATCTAAGTGTCCATTAGTAAACTGTATGATTCACACAGATCGTTTCAATGAAAACGACTGATTCATACACGGTTTTGCGAGAGCAAAACCGTGGGATTTAACGCTTTAAGCTACCAGCATGTCCGGTTATAATCAAACCGTTGCTACGGGGGATAGGGCAACGCTGGGAAGCGACCTGAGCACCATAGCAATGCTATACAGCATATGGCCAGCATCTAAAAGATGCTGGCTTTGTTATTTACGGGATTCGTATGCACAGAACTGTCCGTATGAGATTGCGATGGGTAAAACTTTACTCACAAACTCAAGATGCTGGGTTTGTATGTCGACGATGCGGAATCTCACGACCGACGCTTCGCAAATGGTATAAACGATATGAAACCCAGGGGATAAAGGGTCTATCTGATACGAGTAGAAAGCCGCACACATATCCAAGATTGAAACTGAACGAAGATGTTGTAGGGATCATTCTCAATATCCGAAAAAGCCGTAAGCTCGGAGCCCGAAGAATACAAAACGAGCTTAAACGATTACATGCTATAAATTTGTCACTGGCTTCAATTCATAAAGCTCTGGTAAAAAACCATGTAAAACCTTTGCTGCGTATTAGGTCTAAAGCCGACTATCATAGCTATCAAAGGCCGATCCCAGGTGACCGTGTCCAGTGTGATACAAAGAAATTAGCCCCTGGCAAATACCAATACACCGCCGTTGATGACTGCACACGTTATCGAGTACTTGCAATATATAACCGACGGTCAGCAACAAATACGCTGTTGTTTTTGGATAAGGTCATTGAGGAGATACCGTTTCCCGTTCAACGAATCCAAACAGATCGAGGGCGTGAATTTTTTGGTCTGGCCGTCCAGAAAAAATTAATGGAGCACTGCATCAAGTTCCGTCCCATTAAGCCACGAAGCCCTCACTTGAACGGCAAAGTAGAACGTTCTCAGAAAACTGATTTACAAGAATTTTATGCTATTGTCGATTTAGCCGATCCTGAGCTTGAAAACAAGCTTCAGGAGTGGCAACACCATTATAACTGGGATAGACAACATGGTTCCCTTAATGGCAAAACACCGATGGAGAAGTATTTTGATCTCAGTAAAAAGACCCCGTTCTGGGATGAGGTTGAAGCAGCTTACGACTCTGAAAAAGAGCGCATTCAGGAACCAAACTATTGGCTTGATCAGCAAGTGCAAAAGTTGAAACGATGTCTATGAATCGCACAAGTAAACACTATGTAAAATTAAAAGGGCTCGTCTTTTTATAATACCCCCAATCGCGTCCTTTATTTTATGTGACAATATAAAGGTTGATTTACGTGTGATATTCGGCGTTGATTGTGACATAGCCCTTGCTGAGGTCGCAGCCGAAACAGAAATCGCCGTATCTGCCCACTCCCAAATCAACCGTTATTGTATGGTTTTTCTGCGAGACGATTTTACTCGCCTTACGACGGTCGAAATTTGTCGGTGCGCCGTTTCTGAATACAGCTAAATCGTCAAGTTTGCAGGACATCTTCCGCGAATTGAGCTTTATCCCTGATGAACCAACAGCGCAAATGATTCTACCCCAGTTCGGGTCTCCTCCGTGAACGGCACATTTGACTAAATCATAATTTGCTACCGCCCTTGCGGCTTTCGCGGCGTCGGCCTGTGTCGCAGCGCTTTTTACGACAACCTTGAACATTTTTGTCGCGCCCTCGGCATCGAGGGCCATTTGACGCGCTAAATCCTGGCACAAATCAATAAGGGCCGAAGTGAATTTTTTGTAATCGCCTGTTTGCTTGTCAATCAGCCGGTTGTCAGCAAGACCGGACGCCAAAATTATCGCTGTATCGTTTGTGCTCTGATGGCCGTCAACTGTCAATTTATTGAGCGATTCACCTATCGCGTTTTTGAGCGCTTTGGCCAGCAAGGATTTCGTAATCGCGGCGTCTGTCGTTATAAAGCACAATGTCGTCGCCATATTCGGCCCAATCATTCCAGCCCCTTTTGTGGTTCCCGCGATTGTAACTTTTTTCCCCTGTATTTCGATTCGCCGGCAGGCCAGTTTCGGCTTTGTGTCGGTTGTCATTATCGCCCTTGTGAAATTGAACCCCGCCGATTCAGAATCAGACAGCCCTTCCACCGCATCCGCAATACCGGCAACGACGTTTTTTATCGGCATCTGTTCGCCGATAATACCCGTCGAGGCCACAAGAACCTCGTGCGGGTTAACCACGATATGTTCGGCCGTCTCTGCACACATTTTTATTGCGTTATTTATTCCTTTTTGCCCCGTGCAGGCATTTGCGTTGCCTGAATTGACGACTACAGCGTAAGCAGCCGGGCTTTTAACGTGTTTTTTGCTGATTTGCACCGCCGCCGACGTGATTTTATTCGTCGTAAAAACCGCCGCCGCCTTTGCCCCTGTCGGACAGACAATCAAACCGAGGTCGTGATTGCCGGATTTTTTTATTCCGCACCTCACCCCCGCCGCCAAAAATCCCTTTGGGGCTGCAATTGTATGATTACTCATCCTTCACACCTCTTTTTATCGCTTTGTTGTTCTTTAACCGTTGCTGAGTTCGCCTGAAATCGCAATTTCGCGAAAGCCCGCCATCGGGTCGTAGAATTTTTTACTCAAATCGACAGTGTTGACCATAACGCCCGCTTTGTTCTGTTTCAATTGTCTCACAATCACGCCATCCGGCTGAATAAAACACGATGGATACGGTGAATAATAACCCGACGCATTGGCCATACTAACCCAGAAATGGTTTGCCGCGGCATTTGCCTGCATCGTCTGCCTCATAATATGTGTATGCACGCTCGGCCCCTTCTGCCGGGCGTTATAAAACGACTGCAGCACGCAGTTGACCCCCTGCTTATACAACGCCCGATACAGCTCCGGAAAACGCAAATCGAAGCAAATCAATAGCGAGCACTTCACGCCATTTATTGTAAAAAATACAAACCGGTTGCCGGGCTTAAAACGTCTTAACTCCCCTGCCGTGCAAAACCGCTTGTCATACCGGTCAATAATTTTGCCCTCCGGTCCTATCAAATACAGGCAATTGCTTATTTTGCCGCAACCGCCTATTTGATAAACACTGCCCAGCGCCACCCACAGTTTCAATTTCCCTGCCAAATCCGCAATTTTCTGTGTCTCTTCTTTCAGCAATCCCCAGTCAAAACCATCGAAATTAGGAAAATCGAAACCAATGTATCCGCTCAACGCACATTCCGGAAAATGCGCAATATCCGCTCCGGCTTTCACGGCCTTGCGCATCTGATTACATATTTGCTGCGAGTTTTGCGTTATCGACTTACTCACCGCAAACTGACACGTCGCTATTTTCAATATCCCTTCAGCCATTTGCCATCTATTTCAGACCGAGCGTCTCTTCGATGCCGAAGATTATGTTCATATTCTGGACTGCCTGGCCTGCGGCGCCTTTAATCAGGTTATCAATAGCCGAGAAGCATACGATTCTGTCTTTAACAACAGCCGGGAAAACGTGGCAGTAATTGGTTCCCGCAACGTCCTTGACGTTGGGACTGCCGGAACAGACCTGGACAAACGGCTCATTAGCGTAAAAATCATTGTAAAGATTCATAAGCTGCTCATTTGTAACTTTGCTCTTCGGCTTACAATACACAGTCGAAAGAATCCCGTAATCGAAAGGCCCCGCGTGCGGCTGAAACAGCACCGTTACGGTTTTACCCGCAATATCGGTCGCAATCTGCTCCATTTCAGGCATATGGCGATGTGTGCCGACACCATATGCGAAGATGTTTTCGTTCATATTCGGGTAATGAAATTTGACAGACGGGTTTTTACCCGCGCCCGATATACCTGTAACAGCATTGTCAATAATATCCGGTTCAATCAGCCCTTCCTTCAAAAGCGGAGCTATAGCCAAAATTGCCCCCGTGGGGAAACAGCCCGGATTTGCGACCAGTTCCGATTCCTTAATCTGCTCGCGGAAAAGCTCAGGCAGCCCGAACGCCGCCTTGGTGAGATTGTCCGTATCTGTATGCTTTACGCCGTAAAACTTCTCATATACAGCCACATCTCTTAGCCGGTAGTCCGCGCTGAAATCAATCACCTTCAATTCCGCCTCGAGAATCTTCGGCACAAAACCCATCGATACCTTATGAGGCAGACAGCACAGCGCCACATCAGCCAATTCAGCTAACTTGTTCATATCCAATGGTTCAACCTGCATTTCGCATCGGCCCTTGAACCGCCCGAAAAGGTCGCTGACCTTGCCGCATTCCTCAGGCAGCGCACTCAAGTATGTTAGCTCCGCTTCCGGATGGCGCAGCAGAATCTCAATTGACTCCGCGCCCGTATAGCCGCTTGCCCCGATAATCGCAACTTTTACCATAACTTCTCCTTGTGAAAAATCGTCATAAGATTTAATCGGCCCGATATTGTAATTTACCCGCCGTCGCTTTGCAAATCCGACTGTCGCACATTGAAAGGTTTGGCCCCGTGCAAAACCACCGCAATACAGGAACCGATAATCAATAGCGCCCCGATAATTGATTTGGCGGAAAAGATTTCACCGAATATCGCCACACCCGCAAGGCAGCAAAACACCGGCTCAAGCATCGCCAGCGTTGCACCGGTCCGCACCGGCAAATATTTATAGCTTTGCGTCATCAAAAGCTGGCCGATAGTCGCCGTGATACCGATAAGCGCAAGTATCAGGCCGTCCCTCAAGCAGATCGAGCCGACTCCCTTACCCGCCGGCATAACCGTAATCAGGAATCCCATCGCGCACTGCGAAAACAAAATTGCGTAAGATGAATCGGTCTGGTGCAGCTTTCGAATTGTAACTACGACTATGCCGCCAATCAGGCCTACGCTCAATGCCAGTATTTCATAAAATCCGACGCCGTTGAAAGACCACACGTCGCCATTTTTGCCCCCGACCACAAGGCAGATGCCGGCAAATGCAGTCGCTATCATTAAAGCCGACACAACATCCGGCTTTTCTTTAAGCAGTATCACGCTCAAAATAAAAGCAAAAAGCGGGTAAGTTGACGCCAGGACCATACCTTTGCTTATCCCGAGGTTCACAACCGCGAAGACCGTTACTACAATTCCCACGCCGCCGAGCAGTCCCCGGACAAATAACAGCCGGCGATTATTGAATTTCAGTTGTATCTTTCCGGCAAATGCCGCTCCAGCCAGCAGGCCCATCCCGATGACGAACCGCCACAAGCCGATTACAAAGGCGTCGATATGCGCCGCCATTTTTACAAACGACGCCATCACACCGAAAATCGCGCAGGCCGAGACCATTAGGGCCGCGCCTTTCAATTTCTCATTTTTAATAAACATATTCGTTTCCAGCCAATAAAAAAGGCCGCAGGAGTTCTCCAGCGGCCTTCTCGTATCGTAATTTTTTGCTTAACGTTTCGAGAACTGGAATCTCCTTCTTGCGCCGGATTGGCCGGGCTTTTTCCTCTCGACCATTCTCGGGTCGCGAGTCAGGT
>CAYLXJ010000160.1:0-6169 GCA_964387385.1 uncultured Pirellulales bacterium | reverse complement strand
GGAAGCTGTTCGTCGTGCTGGATTTTATAAAGTTCCAGCTGGCAGCGAACGGTCTGTAAATCCGCCAGGAACCGCGCTTCCTCTACGCCTGTCCCGCGTGCGCTGAAATCAGGTGCGACAATGCCTGCTCCGACGCTGCAGATTGCCCCGATGAGAGAGACCTGAATCATCGCAAAACCTATTCTCGCTTTTGTCATTAAATCACCCTTACGGCTTATGCCGGCCCGGCTTTGCCTCCCGCTTGGCCGAGGCGAGCACTGCCTTCCTCACGTCACGTTTAACAAATCAGCAAGAATGTAAAAAACCGGTAAATTTTCTTGGCTTTCGCCTTCGCTGCGTTCTCTCTATAACCCCCGCTTGTGATGCTGCTTTCAATTAAAGTATAAAAAGTTCTTTTCATAGGTCAAAATTGATATAGAGATGTTATAGGACTTTGTTCAATTTTTTATGATAATCGTTGAAAATGACTTAAAAATGTGGATTGCGGGTGATTTGCAGGGAAAAAATTTTGGCTAAAAGCGAATGTAATCCGGGGCGTTTGTAATGCGAATAGACCTGCCTGTTTCGTTAAGATGGGCAAGTTCGATTCGGATGCAGCTGATTCCCGTTAAGGCCTGCACGACTTTATCGGCCCATTCGATTAGGACGACCGAGCCGGGATAGCAGTAATCATCGAAGCCGATTTGCTCGAATTCCCGTAGGGAATTAATCCGATATGCGTCAATATGAAATATATCGAGTCGGCCTGTGGCCAGCGTTGTCGAACCGCCTTCATATTCGTTGACCAGAACAAATGTCGGGCTTGTTACCTCATTCGGGGCATCTTGTGCCCCGAGACCTTCGACGATTCCTTTGATGAGATGCGTTTTCCCGCTTCCCAAAGGCCCGACCAGCGCAATTACCTCCCCACCCTTTAATTGCCCCCCAAACCGCCGGCCAAAGTCAATCGTCTCCCCCGGCGAACGTGATGTAAATAATAAATCCATAAAAACTCATTTCAAATGGTCGTAGCCGGATGGTTTGAGGTCGGTGATTTTACCGTCGGGGGTTTTAATTTGCATTTTGCCGGTATTGGTAATGGTTCCGATTCTGGTAATGAACAGGGGGGCGTCCCAAAGTTTGAGGAGTTTATCGCATTGGTCTTCGGCGAGCGTGAAAAGCAGCTCGAAATCCTCGCCGTCGTTGAGCGCTGCGAAAAAGGGGTCAGGTGCATTTTTTGCTGCTTCTGATATGGGGATTGATTTTGCGTCTAAAATTGCGCCTGCCTGGCTTTGGGAGCAGATTCGGTTGAGGTCGCTGCTCAGGCCGTCGCTTATATCCATCATTGAATTGATTTTGGCGAGGGAAGTGATTTTTAATGCCTCATTTACGCGAGGCGTAAAATTTAGGTGCTTGCCGAGTAACGCGCCGCCTAACGAACCGGTAACACATATTGCGTCGCCGATTTTTGCGCCGTTTCTGCGGACAGGGGGGTGATGAACGGCGGGTTTCGACAGCAGCGCGACGTTAATGGCGAATCTTCCTGCGCCGGTCCATTTTGTGATATCGCCGCCGATGAGTGGGCAAGCGAATTTGTCGGTGGCGTCGATTATGCCTGAGTGAAGCTGCTTAAGCTGTTCGCTTTTGAAATCAATGGGTAAAGCTACGCTGACGACTGTTGCCACAGGGATTGTCGCCATAGCGGCGCAGTCGCTCAAGCTCGCGGCCATTGCCTTGTAGCCGACCTGCTTGAGCGTGGCGGTTTTCAAATCGAAATGAACGCCATCGAGAAGCATATCTGTCGTGATAAGGACCGAAACGCCATCGGCCAGGCGCACCTCGGCCATATCATCGCCTATAGCTATGGGGAAATCGCTTTCGGGCAGGGGACGCTGCCGGGCAAACCATTCAGTAATCTGGTCTTCGCCGTTACTCATCGATTTGCCAATTGTTTCAGCCAGAAGGCGATTTGGACTTTCGCCTGTTTCGGCCCTGCGGCGCCGGCGGTTGCGTATTGTTTTACGACGTTTGCGGGACCGAGGGAATCGTAAACGTCGGCGTCAATCGCCCCTGAAAAGCCCTTGAAATCATTCAACTCGACGTCGGCAAGTTTCATACTGTGCTTTTCGCAGTAGGCGACGATGCAGCCGACGATGCCGTGCGCCTGGCGGAAGGGCACGCCCTTGCGGACAAGATATTCGGCAAGCGAGGTCGCGTCCAAAAAGCCCTCGTTGAGGCCTGATGTAATCCGGTTGGTATCGAAAGTCGAGTGCGAGACGACTGCCGAAGCCATATCAAGGCACTGTATAACCGTATCGGCAGCTGAAAAAATGTGCATCTTATCTTCCTGCAGGTCGCGATTGTAACCGGATGGCTGCGCCTTCAAAATGGTCAGTATTCCCGTCAACGCGCCGTAAATCCGTCCGGTCTTGCCGCGAATTAATTCAAGGGCGTCGGCGTTTCGCTTCTGCGGCATCATACTGGAGCTTGTGCAGAAACTGTCGTCGATTCGGACAAAGCCGAATTCGTTGGAGCAGAAGATAATCCAGTCCTCGCTCAGCCGTGATAAGTGCGTCGCGACCACAGCGCAGTCGAATATAAATTCCGCACAAAAGTCCCTGTCGCCGACGGCGTCGATACTGTTGAAACTTATTTCGGAAAAACCAAGCTGCTTGGCGGTAACTTTGCGGTCTAAAGGCAGCGTTGAGCCGGCAATCGCGCCTGAGCCGAGAGGCAGTATATCGACCAGCCGCTTGCAATTGTTCAGCCGGATGAAATCCCGCTCAAATTGCTCTACGAAGCTCAATAAATATGAGGCGATAGTAACCGGCTGTGCCCGCTGAAGGTGTGTGTAGGCGGGCATTACATTTTTGGTGTATTCTTCCGCCTGCGCGACGAGCGTTTTCTGGAGGTCGGTGATTTTGGTTTTAATCAAATCAATCTGGTCGCGCATCCATAGGCGCAAGTCAGTAGCGACCTGGTCATTTCGGCTCCGCCCAGTGTGAAGTTTCTTACCCGGCTCGCCGATTTTATCAACCAATGCCGCCTCAACTGCCATATGAATGTCTTCATAAGTCGGGTCGAATTTGAAGGAGCCCTCTGTGATTTCGCGTTCGATTTGCAAAAGCCCTTTTTCGATTTTTCCCAGCTCGCCTTTAGTGAGCAGTTTCTGCTTAGCGAGCATCTTGGCGTGGGCGATTGACCCTGCGATGTCATATTTGTATAGCCGCTTATCGAAACTGAGGGACTCGACGAAATCGATCATAATCCGGTCAGGTGCGCCATTTAGTCGCTTTTCCCACGTTTTCTGTTTTTCCATAATTAATCTCCGAAAGAATACTGCATTTGCGGGCAAATATACGGATAGACGTAGTATGTGTCAAGCAGAAGCATAATGGTTTATATAAAGGCGGTTTGATGATAAACTGTCAGCAATATGAAAAAACGATGCCCCATTTGCGGGAAGGTAATTGACAGGGCCTTGCGCGAGCAGGCCAGGCGGGAGAAGTTTTACCCGTTTTGCAGCAAGCGATGCAAGCTGATTGATTTGGGCAAGTGGCTGGATAGTGATTACAGAATAGTAGCCCAGGACAAGGACGAGGAGCAAAAGAATACGGAGGCCGGAGGACAGAAGACGGAGGACGGATGAAGAAAGGTATCAGGTTATCAGGATACCAGGTAGGGGCAGCCCTGACTGCCCTCGAATGTTGTTTTCGGGGGTGTGTCTGCCTGAAAACGCTGGACAAGCGGAAGGGGACGGCTGATAATATGCAGGATGGAGGACGGATGACCGAAGACAGAGGACGTAAGACGGATGAACGATGTCATTTCTGTCCTCTGATTTCTGTCCTCTGTCGTCTGAATTTTGAAAGGGAGCAAAATGAGCGGCGAAAACCAGGCGAGTCAGATTTTAGAAAGTTTGTTATTTCCGAAGATATTCCGCAGCTTCAGGATGGCGATACAGCCGAGCAAACTGATAATAGCGTTCGGGATGATTGCGGCCATGGGGCTTGCGGGCTGGATTATGGATTTGCCGGCATCGGTTGTAACTGCGGGAACTGAGACGGAACTAAACGTATATATTAACAATCCTCAGCGGTTAGCGGGATTTATCGAAAGATACAAAGATACTGACCAGCGAAGGGGTGTATTTTCGGTAATGTGGCGTTTCGGGCGGGACAAATTTCACGGTGTTCTGAGAAGTGTATTCGCAATGAACCTGCAGGGCGTTTTGGATAACGTTACAGAATATATCAAAGCGGGAAAATGGGCCATCAGGTATCACCCGTATTACTCTGCGATTTTCGGAATCATAAAGCTGTGCATAGTTTCAATCGGCGGGGGGGCTATATGCCGGATAGCGGCGCTGCAATTTGCCCGTGATGAAAAGCCGGGCATAACCGAGGCCCTGCGGTTTAGTATGAGAAGGTTCTGGAGTTTCTTTACGACGCCGCTTGTTCCAGCGGGAATAGCGATAGCAGTAGGAGTGTTCATATTTTTCCTCGGCGTGCTGAGTAATATTCCTTTGGGAATTTGTGAATTGATAGTCGGGTTTTTTACCTGGCTTGGGCTTGCGGCTGGGGCAATTGTAGCGGCTGTAATGATTGGTGCGGCCGCGGGATTTAATCTGACGTTTCCGGCCATAGCTTACAACGGTTCGGACAGTATGGACGCTGTCAGCAGGTCATTTAACTATGTTTACGCAAAGCCCTGGCGGATGGGCTTTTATACCGTAATTGCGTTTGTTTATGGTGCGATATGCTATATTTTTGTAAGATTCTTCGCGTTTTTGCTTTTGTGGGCGACTTATACGGGGCTTCGGCTCGGGTCAGGATCAAACAGCGTAAAAGGCCTGACCGACAAGATTGCCGCTGTATGGCATGAGCCGAGTTTCCATCAGTTACTGGTTTACTCAACCGATACGGGCAGTTTATCTGAAAAGGCGGCAGCATTATTGATTTATTTATCCGCTTTGATAATAGTGGGGCTGGTCGTTTCTTTCATAATCAGTTTTTATTTTTCTTCTAATACGGTGATTTACGCGCTAATGCGCAACAAGGTTGACGGCACCGCCATTGAGGATGTTTATTTCGAGCAGCAGAAGACAAGGGTGCCCTCGGTTCCTCCGGCAGGCGAGCTGCCGGCAAAATCTTAGCCAGAACAAGGGCCGATACGGGGACGTAGTTGTTTGACAGGATACGTGAAAATACGCTATAATCGCCTGCATTGGTTATCCTTGGGGGTGCTTTTGACGATATTGGATTATGACAGAACCTGACTTTGGAGCACGTAAATATAACACAACACAATCGACGGCCTATCAATCTTCGGCTAATCTCGTGCTGAAGTTTCGCAGGCCGCTGATTGTCTTTGCGCATATCGCCGTATTCGCCGTGTCGCTGTTGATGTCGTTTCTCATCGCCTCGAATATGCAGTTCAACAGAAAATGGCTCGTCGGCCAGTATCCGTCTGCGCTGGTGTTTTTTGTAGCCGTCAAATTGACAGTTTTCGGATTGTTCGGGCAGTATCGCGGCTGGTGGCGATATGTGGGCATATCCGATTTATTAGGGATAATCCGGGCGTCGCTTGTAAGCACCCTTGTCATTTTCGGATTATGGGTGGGGGGATTGTACGTGGATGCTGTTCGCAGGGGTTTTCCTGATGTATTCGAGATGAGCCAGGCGATATTCGTGGTGGATATGTTCGGGACCGTTGTGCTTCTTGCGGGCCTGCGTATGGCGATACGTCTTTACCACGAGGAATTTCGCACGGTAGAGGTCGGCCGGCTCAAACGCTTTCTTATTGTCGGCGCAGGCAACACCGGCGAATCACTGCTGCGGGAAATTCACCGTATGCGGGTGGCCGAATACGATGTTATCGGCTTTATTGACGACGACCCCGCCAAGCAGGGCATTAGCATTCATGATATCCCTGTATTGGGGACTGTGGACCGACTTGCAGAAATCTGTAAAGAAAAGAACATTGACGAAGTTGCGATAGCGATGCCTTCTGCCACCGTGCCCCAGCGAAGGCGCGTCGTTCAGGTCTGCCAGGGAACAAAAGTCCATTTCCGCACTGTGCCCTCGATGACCGATATCGCATCGGGCAGGTTCAGGGTCTCGCAGATACGAGACGTCGATATTAACGATTTGCTCGGCAGGGAAACCGTCCAGCTTGATTCCGATTTGAT
>CAYLXJ010000159.1:0-6211 GCA_964387385.1 uncultured Pirellulales bacterium | reverse complement strand
TCATTATGTGTTCCTGGGGAACAACCTTAATGACGTTACAACCGCCGGTGTGGGAACCGCCGGAACCGCTTCGGCTGTTTTCAGAGGCGTTGTTAATCAGCCCGAGGACGACGTCAACGGCGACCCCAATATAACACTACCGGAATCAACTTTTGTGCCGGGTATTACTTATTACTGGAGAGTTGACGAAGTCAATGACGCCTGTGAAGCAAGCCCATGGAAGGGTGTCGTATGGCAGTTCACAACCGTTGACCAGAGGGCATCGAATCCCTCGCCGGCAGACGTGGTAGGCGGCTTATCGATGCCGTTACAGTTAACATGGACTGCGGGCGACTGGACAATAAATGAGCCGAATAATCATAGAGTTTACTTCGGTACTGACTCCACCCAGGTATTCAACGCCACCACCGCCTCAGGGGCACTTTACAGAGGCACGGTGGCAACACCTGTTTATCCGCTCAGCAAATTGCTGGAGGACAGGGGAACACCTGCCGGCGCCGACTGGGTCTTGCAGCCGAATACTACCTACTACTGGCGTATAGACGAGAAGAGCACCACAGGCACCTATACAGTAGGCACAAAGATTATGTGGTCCTTTAACACAGGCGCCTCTGTCAGCATTGACGACTTCCAGGCCTACGAAACGACAGAGGAACTCAATGACGTCTGGATTGAAGGCCCGCCGGTTTGCAGCGGCTACGGCGGAAGCGGCCGCGTTACGCTGGTACGCGAAGGTCAATCGGGAAGATATATGCAATTCACCTATGACAAGAGCGGCGGCAGCGGCGGATATTACTACTCAGAAATCGATTTGCCTTACAGCGACGCCGACTGGACCCCCGATGTGCTGACGTCACCCGTAAAGCTTCTTGAACTATACTATCGCGGGTCTGCAGTAAACAGCAATGACCCGACTTATGACAGGATGTACGTGGCGATGGAGGATACAACCGGCGACGTTAACATCGTTCTCAATCCGGATTCCAATGCACAACAGATCAGTTCCTGGACCACCTGGGTCATTGCTTATGACCAGTTTAACCGGCTTGGTACCGGGCAAGCGGGTAACGTGGATATGAACCACATCAATGACATGTATATAGGAATGGGTTACAGATGCGCAGATGACGCCTACGGCGGCGGCGAGGGCAACGTAATGTTTGACAACATCAGAGTGCTTTCGAGCACCTGCGTGCCGTCCGAAGGGCCTGTTGCCGACTTCGACAACAACTGCATAGTCAACTGGCTGGACCTTGACGTTTTGGCCAATGACTGGCTTGTTCAGGATGTCAACACGACCGTGCCGGTAACGGCGCCTTCTGCGCCAGTGCTCTGGTATAAGTTTGATGAAGCCGCCGGCACAACAGTGAACGATTCCGGCACAAGGGTAGCAGGCGACACAAACGCTCCTTACAGCGGGACCCTTAACAACTACAATCCGCTCAACTGGGACACCGACGGCGGCCGCAGCGGCGGCGGGTGTATATACCTGCTCAACCGCGAGAACGGAACACAAGGCAATTACGTCGAGGCAACGACAAACGGCAACCCGATATGGTGGCTTGATAACAGCTCTACCCAGAGCATAAGCGTCTCGGTCTGGAGCAACTATGACATTACCGCCTACAACCAGAACTGGCCCGGTCTCTGGGGCGCCTGGAATGTCGGTACTATTACTGAAACGATAGAGGTCCATTGTCCGTCCCCATTTGCGCCGGGCGGCACAAATCCGAGCTGCAACTTCACCAAGAGAGCGCCCAACGACGGCGCTAACGCCAGCACGGGTCCAAGACCTTTAGGCGACTTCGGCGGACGCTGGAACAACTGGATTTTTGTTCACGACAGAAATCCCTCTAATCCGGAAATAACAACAGAGATGCGCACCTATCTTAACGGCACGCTGGTTGCGGATCAAAATGACTACGTTGCCGGCGGCGGCGACGCAGACGTCGCAGGGCCCCTGACCAATCCGAATATCGGTTCCTTCCGTGTCGGCACACGCGGAGGCAACTGGGCAGGTTGGACCGGCAGACAGGCCGACTTCCAGGTATTCAACTATGTTTTGTCGCAAAACGAGATTAACTACATAGCAACCGACGGCTCGGGGAAAATCTATGCACCGATAACTTCGCCGGCCAATATCAAGACAACACCGGGCGGAATTGAGATAGTCAACTTCGGCGACCTTGCCTTGATGATTGACGAATGGATGACCGAGAAACTCTGGCCGTAATCTAAGCCGGAATGTATCGGTAAGCAGTAACCTAAATACGGGGCCTGCAACGCCAAAAGGCGGAGCAGGCCCCGGTTATTTTTTGGGGCGCGTCTGTGAAGAGTCGCACATCTTGTTTGTAGGTAAATCTCTGTTTTTCGAGTGTGGTTGCGTTTTTCGTTCTTCGGTTGCGCGGCTCGTTACGGTTGCGTCCAACGTCCATCGGCATATATACGCAACCGTTAGACGATTGACGTAACGAGCATCGTAACCGCAACCCGCCTGACTTCCTCTGTGAAGCTAAGTTCTTGTCAAATCAGCAATAACAATGTATCATAGGCGCAATGCAGACAGGATTATCGAGACGCAAGTTCCTGCAAAAAAGCATCGCATTAGGTGCCGCCTATGCGTTGCCGCAGATAATCCCCTGTCCGGTTTTTGGCGAGACGCCGCCGAGCAGCCGGATTACTCTGGGCATAATCGGGACAGGCCTTCAGGGCATACTCAATATCAAGGGATTTTTGAACAATCGGGGCGCCGTTATAACAGCCGTCTGCGACGCTGACCGGAATCATCGTGAGCAGGCAAGAAAGATGTCCCGCCTGCCGGAAAGTTCATCTTATAATGATTTTCGCGAATTACTGCAACGTTCCGACATCGACGCTGTTGTTGTTAATACACCGGACCATTGGCATGCTTTGATTTCAATAGAGGCCGTCAAGGCGGGTAAGGATGTTTTCTGCGAAAAACCACTTGCATATAGTATTGCCGAAGGCAGGGCGCTTTGTAAAGCTGTAAGGCAATACAATCGAATCCTGCAAACAGGTTCGCATCAGCGTTCGGACAAGAATTTTCGTCTTGCCTGTGAACTTGTCATCAACGGGCGTATAGGAAAACTGCATACCATAAAAGCGGAAATCCCTGAAAACAGCCGGCCTAACCCGATGACGTATAACGTTACTCAGCCCCCCGCCGGTTTAGATTATGACCTTTGGCTGGGCCCCGCTTTGTATCGGCCCTTTATCGAACAGGGTTGTCACTATAGCTGGCGGTTCCTGCATGATTTCGGCGGCGGACAATTAACAAACTGGGGCGCCCATATGCTGGATATAGCTCAATGGGGCAATGGCTCTGATTTGTCCGGCCCAGTTGAAGTCCGCGGAACAGGAGAGTTTCCCAGAGAAGGTCTTTTTGATACGCCGCTTAGCTATGATATAGAATACACTTACTCAAACGGCGTGCGTCTGCTTTGCACGACTTGCAGGCCGGGTGGTCCTGAAACGGGCGTTCGTTTTGAAGGCAGCGACGGCTGGATATTTGTCAGCAGGGACAGGTTCTTAGCAAATCCTCCATCAGTTGTCGAGTCAAAGATACTTCCAAGCAAGTCCCGGCTTTACCGCAGTAACGACCATCATCAGAATTTCCTGGATTGCATCAGGACGCGGACAAAACCGGCAGCCGACGTCGAGACGGGACATCGCAGCGTTACTGTCTGCCATATCGGGGATATCGCTGTCCGGCTTGGACGCAAGCTGAGATGGGACCCTGTTAAAGAACGTTTTATAGGCGATGACGAGGCGAATAAAATGCTGTCCCGACCTATGCGGTTACCGTGGCGTTTATAATAAATGGATTAATCATTATGACTGAAAAGCAATGGGCCGAACTGCTAAGAATAATCAAAGGCGAGGTTAACACCCCCCTGCCTGCGGGTTTTATTATTGACAGTCCCTGGCTTCCGGGCTGGGCCGGAATGACGGTGATGGATTATTTTAGCAGCGAGCAGATGTGGCTCGATGCCAATCTGAGGGCGACCAGAGCTTTTCCTGAAGTGTTTTTTTTGCCGGGCTTCTGGTCGGAGTTCGGTATGTGCACGGAGCCCTCGGCATTCGGCTCGAAATGCTCCTGGCAGACGGAGGAATTGCCTTTCGCTCACCCTGTCACAGCTAATTTTGAAAAAATTGACACAATAGTCAGACCTGACCCTTCGAAAGACGGCCTGCTGCCTTTTGTGATTAACCGGCTGAAACACATGCAAAGACAAATCGAGCGGGAAGGACACGCTATAAGGTTTGCCGTTTCACGAGGGCCGCTTAATATCGCATCGTTTCTTACAGGAACGACCGAGTTTCTTATGGGTTTGCGCGCCAGTCCTGACGAGGCAGACCGGCTGCTCGATACTATTACGGATTTTATTGCCGACTGGCTGTGCCTGCAAATGGACACATTCACAACCATCGACGGCATTTTTATTCTGGACGACATCGTCGGCTTTCTCGGCGAAAAGGACTTTTTGAAATTCGCAAAGCCGCGGCTGAAGAAAATATTCGGCTGCCGGAACGTATCGGTCCGGTTTTTTCACAACGACGCCGCCGGTGTTGTCTGCGCACCGCACCTGGCTGAAATCGGGATAAATCTTTTTAATTTCAGCAGCGACCACGGCCTTGCGCAAATGAGAAAACTATGCGGTGAAAGTATCGCTTTGCTGGGCAATATCCCGCCGAGAGATGTTTTGGCGTCAGGAACGACGGCACAAGTGAAAGAGTCGGTTGAATCGATGGTTGACGGCCTTAATGACCGAAGGCGGATTATCGCGTCCTGCGGCGGAGGTATGCCGCCGGGTGTCCCTGCGGAAAACATAAAAGCGTTTATTGAAACAGTGCAAAAACTTCATTAAAAATTAATTTATAAACTATTGAAAGGAGCGATTAAATGGGATTGTTGTTAGGTTATGACATTGGAAGCTCGTCGATAAAGGCGAAATTGATGGAAGCGGAAACAGGGAAAGTAATCGCCTCGGCGACTTTTCCGGGCAAGGAAATGGAAATCATAGCGAAAAAAAGCGGCTGGGCGGAACAGCATCCGCAGACGTGGTGGCAAAACGTTACGGCCGCGACGCACGATATAAAAGCCAAAACCGGCTTTTCACCGAGCGACGTTAAAGCGGTTGGAATCTCGTATCAGATGCACGGGCTTGTCATTGTCGATAGAAAGCAGGAAGTGCTGCGTCCCGCGATAATATGGTGCGACAGCCGGGCCGTCGAAATAGGGCGCAAGGCCCTTAAAGGCATCGGTGAAAAAAAGTGCCTGTCGCATCTGCTGAACTCGCCGGGCAACTTTACCGCCTCAAAGCTCAAATGGGTCAAGGACAACGAGCCGAAAATCTACGCGAAGATTTACAAGATGATGCTTCCGGGCGATTACATCGCAATGAAAATGACGGGCGAAATAAAAACGACGCCATCGGGTCTTTCGGAAGGAATAATGTGGGACTTCAAGGATAACGGCCTTGCGGGGCTTATCCTCGATTATTACGGGATATCGCAGAATTTCACGGCTGAGGTTGTTCCGACATTCTCTGTGCAGGGGAACCTTACAAAAAAAGCGGCAAACACACTGGGATTAAAGGCCGGCACAATCGTTTCATACAGGGCGGGCGACCAACCCAATAATGCGCTGTCTCTGAAAGTTCTCAATCCCGGTGAGATAGCGACTACCGCAGGGACATCGGGCGTGGTTTACGGCATTACCGACAAAACAAAATATGACCCCAAATCGAGAGTCAACACATTTGTCCACGTCAATCACACAGAAAACAAGGCCCGATACGGCGTGCTGCTTTGCCTGAATGGCACGGGCATTTTGAATAGCTGGCTCAAACATAATACCGGCTCGATGGATTATAAGGAGATGGATGCGCTGGCCGCAACGGCCCCTGCCGGCTCGGAAGGCCTTGTCATTCTTCCTTACGGCAACGGCGCGGAACGCACCCTCGAAAATCACAATATCGGCGCATCGATTCACGGTCTGAATTTCAACATTCACAACAGGTCACATCTGCTGAGGGCCGCACAGGAAGGCATCGTGTTTGCGCTAAATTACGGCATCGAGATAATGCGAAACGTAGGAGTAGGCGCGAAAACAGTCCGTGCCGGCTGTGCCAATATGTTCTTAAGCCCGCTTTTCGCGTCGGCGTTTGCCACGGTAACCAAATCAGTC
>CAYLXJ010000158.1:0-6214 GCA_964387385.1 uncultured Pirellulales bacterium | reverse complement strand
TCTTGAATTGATTAACCTCAGAAAAATATCTCAAAAAACCCCTAACTTTGAAAAATTGAAGCAGGTTCCATAAATAACGTCAACCATTTAATTTAATCTTGATATTCAGGTAAATAAGTGATAAAAGGAATTGTTTGAAATAATGATTTATTGATGAGGTGTTGAAATGAAACGACGAGATTTTTTAGCTGCGGCCGTGGCCGTGGGGGCAGCGGCAATATCAAATTCAAAAGCACAGGAACAATCAGGCACTCCTAAAGGAAAATTTAAGCTCAAATACGCACCGACTTTCGGGATGTTTGAGGAAAGCGCGGGCAAGGACCCTATCGACCAGTTGAAGTTTTTCGCGGATGAGGGATTCTCTGCTATGTTCGATAACGACCTCGCCAAAAAGCCGGTCGAGATGCAGGAAAAAATCGCCAATAAATGCAAAGAGCTGAATCTTGATATGGGGCCGTTTATCGCCTGCGCGGAATTTTCGAAGCCGACTTTTGCCCGCAAGGACGACGCAATCCGCGATATGGTAGTAAACAAAATCAAGGCGGCTGTCGAGGTAAGCAAACGCACCGGCTGTAAAACAGGCATCGTCGTACCGGGGGCATACGCGACAAATCTCGAATGGGATTACCAGACGGCCAACGTCATAGAGAACCTTAAATATTGCGCCGAGGCCTGCGAGCCGGCGGGCTTTATTATGGTAATTGAGCCGCTGAATCCCTGGCGAGACCACCCGGGCCTGTTTCTTACGAAAATGCCGCAGGCCTACCAGATTTGCAAAGCCGTCAACAGCCCATCGTGCAAAATCCTCGATGATATGTATCATCAGCAGATTACCGAGGGCAACATCATCCCGAATATCGACCGCTGCTACGAACAAATCGGCGTTTTCCACATCGGCGATAATCCCGGCCGTAACGAGCCGACTACCGGCGAAATAAATTACCGCAATATCTTCAAGCACATCCAAAATAAGGGCTACAAGGGCGTGCTTTGTATGGAGCACGGCAAAAGCAAAAAAGGAAAAGAAGGCGAGAAGGCCGTATTAACCGCCTATCGCTGGTGCGATGACTTTTAAGAAAACTCGTAAAACGGTTGCGGTTGCGCGGCTCGTATCGGTTGCGTAAATCGTCAATCGGCTTCTCATACGCAACCGTTAGACGCTTAATTAAACGAGCAACGTAACCGGATATTTTGAAAGGTGATGACAATGCAGGAAATGAACAGACGGAATTTTTTGAAGACATCGGCGGCTGTATCATTAGGGGCGATTGCCTCGCAGCTTAACAGCCGAGTTTACGCGGCGGGCGACGATAAAATCCGCATCGGCGTCATCGGCTGCGGAGGACGCGGAATGGATGCCGTCAGGGACTGCGTCCAGGCGTCGCCCTCAATCGAGCTTGTCGCTATCGCCGACGTTTTCCAGGACCATATCGACAAGGCCGTTAAGGATTTTAAAGATGGCGACGTTGATAGAAAAAGAGAGCCGCTGAAAGATGCGTTCAACGTCCAGCCGGAGATGTGCTTTACCGGTTTTGACGCCTATCAGAAGCTATTGGCGACAGACGTTGACCTTGTGCTTCTAACCGCCCCGCCATACACAAGGCCTGCGCATTTGAAAGCGGCTGTCGAGGCGGGTAAGCACGTATTTATGGAAAAGCCCGCCGGCGTTGACCCGGTCGGAATAAGGTCGGTTTTGGAATCGGGCGAGCTGGCCGAGCAAAAGAAACTGGCGGTCGTCGCGGGAACACAGCGGCGACACCAGAAGCACTATATCGAGCTTATGAACAGGGTCCATGACGGCGATATAGGCGAGCTTGTTTCGGGCCAGTGCTACTGGAACGGCGGAGATATGCTTGGCTACTGGCGGTATTTCAAGCGGGAAAATATGCCCAACGATATGGAATGGCAGCTCAGGAACTGGCCGTGGTTCTTATGGACCTCCGGCGACCACATCGTCGAGCAGCACGTCCACAATATCGACGTTATAAACTGGGCATTCGGAACCCATCCAGTCAAGGCAATGGGAATGGGCGGAAGGGCAGTGCGTAAAAACGGGAACATATACGACCATTTCGCGGTCGAATTCGAATATGCAAACGGGGCGAGAATCCTGAGTATGTGCCGGCAGATGCCGAGCTGCAGCGAGCGCGTTTCGGAAAACGTCGTGGGAACGCAAGGGAGCTGCTACACCGACGGCAACAGCGGCAGAATCAAAGGCAAGAACGCCTATGATTACGACGGCCAAAGCCCCAACCCTTACGTCGAGGAACACGTTGACCTCATCAAAAGCATACGCGAGGGCAAGCCATTAAACGAGGTAAAACAAGTAGCGGAAAGCACACTGACAGGCATTATGGGCAGAATCAGCGCATACACCGGCAGAGAATTATCATGGGACTGGGCAATGAAGGGCTCAAAGCTGGACCTGATGCCGGCGAAGCTTGATTTCACAGGTGAACTGCCTGCTGAACCTGTCGCAATGCCTGGAAAAACGCAGCTTATTTAAACAATACCAGAATCATCGCTGACCTTACAGACAAGGATATGGAAATGAAGGCATTTGGTCGATGTCTGGTCGCGCTGACGCCGGCGGTAGCTCTTTTGATGGTCGCCGCAGGTTCGATTATTGCGGCTGAATCTGAAATTGAAAAATGGGGCATCTTCGAAATTTCCCTTGAAGGCCCAAAGGACGGAAATCCTTTCATTGATATCAATCTCTTCGCAGAGTTCGAGTCCGGCGAAAAAACCGTGAATGTTACAGGTTTTTATGACGGCAACGGCGTTTACCGCATCCGTTTTATGCCCGACAGAACCGGCGAGTGGAAATATATCACAAAAAGCAATTCAAAAGAGCTTGACGGCAAAAATGGGATTTTCTACTGCGGGAATCCATCCCAAAATAATCATGGACCGATAGGAGTAAAAGATACATATCATTTCTCCTATGCCGATGGTAAGCCGTATTACCCCTTCGGCACAACCTGCTATGCCTGGATTCATCAGACCGAAGAACTCCAGCAGCAGACCTTGAAGACCCTGGCGACCGCGCCTTTCAACAAAATGCGGATGTGTGTGTTCCCCAAGAATTATGCCTACAACAAGAACGAGCCGCTGCTTTATCCTTTTGAGAAAGACCCTAACAAAAAGTTCGACTTTGCTCGTTTCAATCCCGAATTCTTCCATCATCTCGAACAGCGAGTCAGGGCCCTTATGGAACTCGGCATTGAGGCCGACCTGATTCTTTTTCACCCTTATGACGAGGGGCGATGGGGATTCGACAGGATGGATTCGGAAAGCGACCGCAGATTTCTGCGTTATGTGGTTGCACGCCTTTCGGCTTTCCGAAACGTCTGGTGGTCGATGGCAAATGAATATGACTTTATGAGGAAAAAGCCGGCCGACTGGGACGATTTCTTCCGCATTGTCCAGGAATCAGACCCGTATAATCATCCCCGCAGTGTGCACAACGGGGCGAAATGGTACGACCATACAAAACCCTGGGTTACTCACGCAAGCATTCAGAGCGGCAATCTCGGCGATGCAAAACAGTGGCGAAAAAGATACCATAAGCCCATTATTGACGATGAATGCCAGTATGAGGGCAACATCCGCGAACCCTGGGGCAACATTACCGCCCAGGAGCTTGTGCATCGATTCTGGCAAGGCAGCATTGTCGGATGTTATGTCGGCCACGGCGAAACATACATCGACCCAAATGATATTTTGTGGTGGTCCAAAGGAGGTGTTCTTCATGGCGAAAGCCCTTCTCGAATCGCCTTTCTGCGAAAACTTGTTGAAGAAGGCCCTCCCGTCGGTCTCGAACCGATTGAAATATCCTGGGAATGGGACGTTTACGCCGGAGGCAAAAAGGGCGAGGATTATTTTCTGATTTACTTTGGTGCTCATCAGCCAAGTTCCTTGTCATTTGGATTGCCAAACAAAGAATATAAAGTTGAGATTATTGATACCTGGAATATGACAATAACACCTGTGGAAGGAACGTTTACCGGCAAAAAGCCGATTAAACTGCCCGGAAAACCATACCTGGCGGTGAGGATTCGCAAAACATCATCATAAATGCCTTTAAATTTATTTTAAGGTCTCGTGGCAGTCGGCTGTGCGCCGAAACTTTTATCCGGGAAATTTACACTCATTTGAACCATTATCAGCCGGCTTCAGTGTTCTACATAGGCCGCCCGATATATTATTGAGCCGTCATAAACAATGCATATGGTTAAAGCGTATAATTTTTAAGAGAAAAATATGCAAGTTGAAAGAGGTTCAAAATGATTAACTACGCAGTAACAACGGCGCTAATACTTGCAATCGCAGCAACGGGCATTTACGTCGCCGGTTGTGAAACCAAAGCTCAGTCGGGCGCATTAATCGGCACAGGAATAGGCGCAGGAGTAGGCGCAATAGCTGGAAGGTCAACCGAGGCCACTCTCATAGGCGGTGCGGTCGGCGGCGGAGCCGGCTACATCGTCGGCAATGAGGCAGACAAGAAAGAGCAAAAGAGGGAAATGGAGCAAATGCGGGCAGAGACCAACACAGAGATAATCAATATCCGCAACAGCAACGGCTCCATCAGCCAGGTCAAGGTCAACAGGTCAGGCACCGGCTGGACCGGCCCTCGCGGCGAATGGTATGACCACCTGCCTACTGAGGCGGAACTCAAGCCCGTTTACGGTTTCTAAGGACGCCGAAAAAACTGTTTTGAGATAAGTTTATAAAACACTTGATAAAAGTGCATAAGAAAGTATTTTCTTATGCGCTTTTTTATTTATAGTTATTGAAAGGCGGACGGTTTAAGTGAATTTGTCAAAACTGCTTATCTTATCAGGGGTCTCGGTCATTATTGTCGCCTGCTTCGCTGCTTATTCGCCGGCGATTAAGGGCGATTTCATCTGGGACGACGACGATTACGTTACCGAAAATTACCTGCTCACTGAACCCGGCGGGCTTTACAAAATCTGGTTTTCAACGGAAGCCCCGTCTCAATATTTTCCACTTACCTACACAACTTATTGGGTCGAGTACCGGCTTTGGGGATTCAATCCGGCAGGTTTCCACGCCGTCAATATAGCAATTCATATCGCAAACGCCCTGCTGCTCTGGCTTGTTTTAAGACGATTATCAATACCCGGAGCGTGGCTGGCGTCTATTGTTTTCGCATTACATCCCGTGCAGGTCGAGTCAGTTGCCTGGATAACCGAGAGAAAAAACGTCCTGATGCTTTTGTTTTCTCTTGCTTCGGTTTTGTGCTGGACAGAATTTGTTTTCAAAAGTAAATCACGGCTCAAGATGATTTTGTTATATGCCGGCTCGTTACTGTTTTTCGCAATGGCGCTTTTCAGCAAGGCAACCGCGTGTATGCTTCCCGCGGCGCTTGTTCTGATTTTGTGGCTCAAACGCTCGCCATTAACGCGCCGGCGATTGTTTCAAATAGCGCCCTTCGTCATAATGGGAATCTGTATGGGGCTTTTGATAATGTGGTGGGAAAGACATCATCAGGGAACAATCGCGGTCAATCTCGGATTAGGGCCCGGCGGGAAACTGATAGTTGCAGGCAGGGCGCTGTGGTTTTATCTATGGAAACTTATTTGGCCTGTGAATCTGGCGTTCAGCTATTCTCGCTGGAATATCGACCAGACCTCACTTTTGCAATATATCTGGCCTGTTTCGGCTGTATCGGCAATTGTTTGCCTGTGGCTTTTGCTAAACCGTGTTGGCCGGGGGCCGATTACGGCATTCCTGTTTTTCGCCGCTGTCCTGTTCCCGATGCTCGGCTTTTTCAATCTTTACACGTTCCTTTATACTTTCGTCGCCGACCATTATCAGTATGCAGCAAGTATCGGGCCAATTGCTCTTATCGCCTCAGCAGGCGCAATCGCTTTCAAAAGGTCGGGCAAAAACACAAGGGTAATCCTTATTTTATCAGCGGGCGTTTTGATTGCAGCACTCGGCACGCTTATCTGGCGGCAAAGCCGGATTTATAAAAATTCGGACGCCCTCTGGCGAGACACCCTGAAAAAAAATCCCGACTCATGGCTTGCCCACGGCCAAATCGGCGGCCTGCTTTTCAACCAGGGCAAATTCGACGAGACGCTTGAGCATCTCGACCGCGTTATCGAACTTGGCGCTTACACTGCAAAGGTTGACCCGAGGGCATACTCTCAGGCGTTTTATAACAAAGGACTTATTTTCGCTGCTC
>CAYLXJ010000157.1:0-6228 GCA_964387385.1 uncultured Pirellulales bacterium | reverse complement strand
ATATTAAAAGTGAGGAACTATGAAAGCTAATAAACCAGTAGCAATCATAACCGGCGGAAGTCGCGGAATCGGCAGAGCAATTGCAATCGAGCTTGCGGGGATTGGGTTTGATATTGTTATAAATCATTACGATTTTACAAAAGAGGGCTTACCGGATGAAACACCGGCAAAGAAGACATTGACGGAAATACAAGCAAAAGGCGCTCGATGTCTTGCATTACGCGGTGATGTAAGTAAAGCCACTGACCGTGAAGCACTTTTGGATGCGGTTAAGGGGGAGTTCGGCAGATGCGATATGCTGGTCAATAACGCGGGGGTTGCGCCGCTTAAGCGGGTTGATTTGTTAGAGGCGGGCGAGGAGAGTTTTGACAGGGTTTTGAATATTAATCTCAAGGGGCCTTATTTTCTCACGCAGCTTGTTGCAAAGTGGATGATTGAGCAGAAAAAGCAATTTCCTGAAAGAAGCTGCCGCATTGTGAATATCGGGTCGATGTCATCATATACGAGTTCGCCTGCGCGCGGGGAGTATTGTATAAGTAAGGCAGGGGTGAGTATGATGACGATGCTATACGCGGACCGGCTTGCGGAGTTCGGGATAGGGGTATTTGAGATTCGGCCGGGGATTATCGAGACCGAAATGACAGCCGTCGTGAAGGAAAAATACGATAAACTCATAGCCGAAGGGATAACGCCGATTAAACGCTGGGGACAACCCGAAGACGTCGCAAAGGCCGTAGGCGCGATTGCCGAAGGCAAACTCGATTTTTCGACGGGGCAGATTTTGAATGTCGATGGCGGGTTTCATTTGAGACGGCTATAAGTCATTTATGATTTATGATTGCTGATTTGTTAAATAGGGCAAGACAATAAGGAGATACATATGCCGATATTTAGAATTATAGACGGCTCTCTCACACCGATAAAACTATCTGGTTTCAAACGGGAAAAGGAACTTCAGGTTATAACTGAAAAGAACCTCGGAGTAATTTTCGGGCTAAGATTCGTATGCTCTGAGTTTAAAGTCGGCAGTTACCGTTTCGATACAATTGGATTTGATGAAGAAACAAATTCTTTTGTGATAATAGAATTTAAAAAAGATCAGATTTTCAGTATGATGGATCAAGGGTTTGCCTATCTTAATTGCATGTTGGAGCATGAACCTGATTTCGTGCTAAAATATAATGAGAGTTTTGGAGCATCATCAACAAAGAAGGATTTTGACTGGACGCAATCAAAAATATTGTTCTTGTCCCCTTCATTTACTCCTTATCAAGTGGAAGCTTTAAATTTTAAAGGTTTACCAATCGAATTATGGGAAGTTCACTTATATTCAAATGATATAATTTACTATGAAAAAATAAAGTCTCGAGGGCCGATAGAAAATATAAATCTGATCTCGAAGAAAAGCAAAATTATTGAGAAAGTTAGTTCGGAAATAAAAATCTACACTGAAGATGCTCTGCTCGAAGGGGTCGAAAAGGAGATAAAAGATGCTTACCAATTGGTGAAAAATATTATTTATCAAGTCAATCCAGATGTTGAAGAAAAAATTAAAAAAACCGTGACGGGTTTTTATACGGGTGGAAAAGGCCTTGTATGGGTTCAGCCTAGCAAGAAAGGCATAAAAATTTGGTTAAAGAAAACAAAATATATAGATAAGAACGGCCAAGTCATACACGAAGGTTTTGGAGGCTATCCCGAGAAATATTTTAAAATAAATGAAATAGATCCCGTTTTTATTCGAAAACTGATTGAAAAGGCAAATAGCTTAAATAAATAGAAAAAGCTCATGACAACCGTGAAATTTGTGTCATCCGCGATTAAAATAATCTTCAAAACTGGATTCCCGCTTGCGCGGGAATGACAGGGTACAACCCGCCGTGAAACGGCGGGCTAAATATCAGAAGGATAAGAAATGGATATAAAAGCGACGATACAAGCTTTACTCAAGGACGGGTTTATACTGGTATTTAATGAGGAGCGGTTAGATATAGTGAAGACGGCTGGGGCTCTTATTGAGGCGGGGATAGGGAATATGGAGGTTACGTGCCGGATAAAAAAGCCGTTGGAAAAACTAAGGCGATTACGGAAGGAATTACCGGAATTTGTCAGCGGGATGGCGAGCTTGATTGATGAGCCGGAAATGCTGAATGTCATCAATAAGGCCGAGCCCGACAAGGCGATGCCTTCTATTGATGAGGTTGTTGAGGCGGGGGCGCAGTATCTTGTATCGGCGGTAAATTTCAGGCAAGAGACATATAAAAAATACGCGGGAGTGCTGCCGATTATACCGGGATGCGGGACTGCGACGGAAATAGTGAAGCAGTTTTCGATGGGAGCGAATTTGTGCAAGGTTTTCCCGGCAAAAGAATTGGGCGGGCCGAGTTTTATCAAGGCGATAGACCCGGCGATACATAAGTTAATCTCACTTGTGCCGACGGGCGGGACGAATGCGCAGAATATACCTGATTATATCGACGCGGGGGTGCTCGTTTTGGGCGGGTCGTTCAGCGCGATTGAAAAGACAACATTTGCGAAGATTATCGAGGAGCAGGATTATAAACTCCTTTCTGTAGAACTAAAAAAGATGAAGGACCTTATTGACCAGAAGCGCAAGCAGAAATGGCCGAAGGTTGACTTTGCGAAGGCATCAGTGGAGGAAATCAGTAAAGTAACGGGCCGAAATTTCAATATTGAAAATCTTTGAACGGTTGCGGTTGTGCGGCTCGTTACGGTTGCGTAAGACGTAAAATGTGGCACGGGCTTCCAGCCCGTGGGAGCACGGCCAAGATGGCCGTGCCACGAACGCAACCGTAAGACGATTGACGAAACGAGCAGCGCAACCGATAGACGAAAGACGAAATTTATACCCTGTGCTAAATATGAAGATGGTGAAACAAAAACTAACAACTCATAGATATAACACCGTTGTCGTCGGGGCCGGTGCGGCGGGGATGAATGCGGCGGTGCATCTTTATGAGTTTTTTACTCAGAAGGGGGTTAAGGATGCTCAGGAGAGAATCGCGATAGTAACCGCAGGTGTTGCGTTAGGCGCATCACGGATGAGCGGGTCAGACAAGCAGACATATTATAAAATGGGGACAAGTCCCGACGTGGCCGACTCGGCGGAATCGTTTGCCAAAACGCTTACGGCGGGGGGCTGCTGTCACGGGGATTTGGCTTTGGCAGAGGCGGTCGGTTCACTGAGGGAGTTTTATCATCTTGTTGCGGCGGGCGTGCCGTTTCCGCACGATTCGGTCGGGAGTTTTATCGGCTATAAGACCGACCATGACCCTTACGAACGGGCGACATCGGCTGGGCCGTTGACGAGCAAAATGATGTGCGAATGTCTGCAAAGGCAGGTTTTGAATTACGGCATAAAAATTTACGATAATCAGGAAGTCGCCCACCTGCTCACCGCAGGTAAACGCATCGTTGGCGTTGTTACGATTGATAAAAAGGCGCTCAACTCCAAAAATTTAGGTATCAATGTTTTCCAGTGTGAAAATCTTATATTGGCCGCCGGGGGGCCGGGGGAATTGTATAAGACGAGCGTTTATCCGAAGGGGCAGACGGGCATTCACGGCCTGGCGTTTAAGGCGGGATTGGCTGCTGAGAATCTCACTGAATCACAGTTTGGGCTTGCCAGCACCAAGTTTCGCTGGAACGTTTCCGGTTCGTATATGCAGGTTGTTCCGCGGATTTTCAGTACTGACGCCGATGGTAAAAATGAGAGAGAATTTCTGGCCGATTATTTTCCGACGATGAGCAAAATGGCCACGAATATTTTTCTAAAGGGGTATCAGTGGCCATTTGACCCGCAGCGGATTGAGAATTTGCCCGCCTCAAGGCGAGGCCTCGCCGAAGGCGGACAATCATCGCTTATCGATATTCTTGTTTTTAATGAGGAGCAGAAGGGCAGGCACGTGTATCTGGACTTTCGAAGAAATCCGGCGGGCAATTCGAGTATGAAGCCCTTTGTAATCGAGGAGCTTGAGGCGGAAGCACTTGATTATCTCAAAAAAACCGGCGCGATGCAGAAGACACCGATTGAGCGGCTTAGCTTTATGAATCAGCCGGCGATTGATATTTACAAGGAGCATAAAATCGACCTGTGGAAGGAGCCGTTGGAAATCGCCGTCTGCGCTCAGCACAATAACGGCGGCTTCGCGGTCAATCGCTGGTGGGAGTCAAATATAAAACATATTTTTGTCGTCGGCGAAATGGCGGGGACACACGGCGTAAAACGCCCGGGCGGGGCGGCCCTCAATTCCGGACAGGTTGGCTCGCTGCGGGCGGCAGAATTCATCGCAAACGTGTATGGCGCGTCGCTGCCTTCGAAAAATTCAGCTTCAAAAGAAATTAAGACGCAGGTTGGTGAACTGGTTTCGAGATTTATCGGAGGAAATCTTAAAGCGCAGGAAATAATCACTGAGATTCAGGAGCGTATGACCAAATCAGCGGGACATATTCGCGAAATCAGCGATGCTCGTAAAGCTCTAAATCAGGCGATTGTTCTGGTCAAGCGGATTAAACAAGACGGTATTGGCGTGAAAAGCACAAAAGATTTACCATCAGCCATAAGGGCGGAACATCTTGCATTGGCAAGTGTCGCGTATTTGAAGGCGATTGTAACGCTGTTGGAGCAGGGCGAGGGTTCTCGCGGCTCGCATTTAGTGCTTTCACAAGACGGCGTTCGAATCGGCGGCACTGAGTTAAGATTTAAGCCGGAAAATACGGAGTTACGTAATTCAATTTTGCGAATTGCATACGACCCGAAACAGCCGGACTTGTTCCGCTGTGAAAATGTCACGCCCAGACCAGTTCTGGCCGAACGCCTTGCGTTCGAGCCGGCGTGGAAGGACTTCAGAGAGGGAAAAATTTATTATTAACGAATTACCGCTAAGGCGCCCGTCTTCGCCTACGGCTACGCCGAGGCAAGCAAAGTCACGAAGTAATTTTTTAATATCGAAAGGAAAAGAGGAATGGATAAACGAATAAAGATAATGCCTTGTCTCGATATGCGAGACGGGCGTGTGGTAAAGGGAGTACATTTTGTCGATATACGTGACGCGGGTGACCCCGTTGAATGCGCTAAGGCATATTGCAAGGCGGGGGCGGACGAGCTTGCGCTGCTCGATATTACGGCGACGGTTGAAAACCGGCCGACGATGCTGGACGTGGTGAAAAAAGTTGCGGAAGTCACGACTGTGCCTTTCACGGTGGGAGGCGGCATCGCGGATTTGAAGATTGCTGAGGCGGTATTGAAGGCGGGAGCGGACAAAATCTCGACCAGCAGCGCCGCTTTCAGGAACCCGGAGATTATCAGGCAAATGGTAAATGAGTTCGGGGCAGACAAAGTTACGGTGGCCATTGACGTGGACGTGAATAACAAGCTGCCTTCGGGATACGAGGTTTATATTGACGGAGGCAGAACCGCAACTGGTTTCGATGCTGTTGAATGGGCAAAAAAGGTCGATTCGTTCGGAGTAAAAACAATTCTTCCCACGAGCAAGGCCGGCGACGGCGCCAAAACCGGATACGATTTACCGGTTATTAAGGCGATGGCCGAGGCGACAAGCGCTGAAATCGTCGCATCCGGAGGCGCGGGCAAACTTGAGCATTTTTATGAGGCGGTAAAAGCGGGCGCGACGATACTTCTGGCGGCGTCGGTATTTCATTTTAATATTATTTCGATTGGGCAGCTCAAAAAATATCTCAGGCAAAAAGGCGTTAATATAGCGTAATAAATTAGATAAACTGCATTTAGATACAGCGAAATCGCCGTTATCCACTGGAGAAGGTAAATTTATTTAGCATTCACAAGCACGCGTACCTGTCTTGCGCAAAAATGACTTTTTCGATGCGCTATTTGCTATACAGGATATGCAATAAAATGTGTGGAAATCCGCCTTATAAGCGATTAAAATAAATCTTTCGGTTATGTGGTCGAGTGATTGTTTTATAAGGAAGAAAGGAAGAATAAATGAAGTACGGTTTGAATATTAAGGATATGGGTGAGCTGGATTTGGTGTCGCTTGGTGCGCTGGTGCACCGGCTGGATCCGGGGATTGTGCCGTTTAAGAAGGCGACTCATTTTGACGTGCACGTCAGCGGCGGGGAGTTTAACGTGGCGGCGAATCTGTCGGACTGCTTCGGGCTAAATACCGGAATCGCGACGGCGATGGTGGATTACCCGATAGGCGATTTAATTAATCAGCGGGTCCG
>CAYLXJ010000156.1:0-6238 GCA_964387385.1 uncultured Pirellulales bacterium | reverse complement strand
CTGCCGGAATAATAACGTGTAAAACCTTTCCTTACAAGAAGATAACTTAAAGGAGAATTGTATCGTGACTAACGATAAAACAATCGAAGAAGGTTCAAGTTTTACGCCGAAATTCGACTCAAACGGCCTAATCCCCGTTATCGCACAGGATTCCAAAACGGGCCAGGTTTTGATGTTCGCTTATATGAACCGTGAGGCCCTCGACCAGACCATAAAAACCGGCAAAGCGACGTATTACAGCCGTTCTCGTAAGAAGCTGTGGACCAAAGGCGAGCAGTCAGGCCATTTCCAGAAGGTTGACCAGCTTCTTATCGACTGCGACCAGGATTGCGTCCTCTTGAAGGTAACCGTTGATGCCGGCCAGTGCCACGTCGGCTATAAGTCCTGCTTCTACCGAGCCGTCAATAAATCCGATGCCCAAAAACTCGACTTTGTCGCCAAAAAGGTTTATGACCCCGGTGCAGTTTATAAAAACAAATAAAGGCATCGCCAGAATATACCGTAACCCCTTTATTTGAAACAAGTTAACGCTTTATTGGTAAATATCTACTAATAAGTTAGGAATTATTTTCTTGACTTTCCAGCGTCCCCGTGATAATAGATAATCCTGCCCCATGTATTCACAACTGTTTCAGACGAGGAGTGCCAATGCTTTGCGACGGCTGTTGCTGTGCATTGCGGTTGCCCGGGGGAGTGTGGGAAATATTGTTTTCACAAAATCGATATTGCATTTTTGCATTCAATTTCTGTCATAAATCACATCTAAAAATTATTGTCTATATTTCAGGAGGGACTCATGCCGACAAAAAATATCTGCGCAATCTAAAGTTTTAATGACGTAACCTGTAAATAAAACTTGCATATTATAGTTCGAGGAGAAAATAGCTATGAACAAAGTAAAATTGATATATTCTGTCACTTGTGTCGTTGTGAGCTGTCTCCTGCTGGCGCAGTTAGCCTACGCCACCCCGTATTTTCGAATAGATACCCAACAGGAGTGGCAGGAGGCGCTGTCCTACAGCAAAATCAAAGCTGTAGGTTATACGCTTTGGGAAGAATATATGACCCAATGGGAAATGTATCTGCATGAAGGTGAGCCGTATCCGCCTAATACTTTCATTTCGCCTCAGCCCCCCACCGGCCAACTTTATGTCTATGGCGGCGGCGGTGGCGGCGGACTCGACCCCTGCGACGCGGGGCTGGTGATGGTCTGGGGCAGCCCAACCACGCCGCCCGGCAACTATTCTAGCGCCTACAAGTTCGATTATCAAGTGGACCCAGACCTGTCCAACTGCACAATCTCCGTCGCTGTTACCGCACCAGGAAACATTAGTGTGGTCTCTCTCGGCCTGCAAAACAATCCGGCTCCCGGCGGCCCCATCCGTGCGTGGTACTGGAACTGCGGAGCAGCGGGCAGCGGCGCACCAATCACGTGGAATACCCCAACCGTCATAACCATCGACACGTCCAAAACCGGCCTGGCTGCGGCTACTCCCGTCGCTACCGGCTATGCGAACAATCCGGCCTTCAATCTCCAACAGGTCCAGTGGATTATAGTGGATGAAGACGGCAACTGGATGGGCACCGCTCCGGCGCCTGCACCCGGCTCCGGATTGATTGGCCTGTGGAACTACTGGCATTACCTGATGGTCTCACCGAAAACGACTCTCTCTAAAGGTTACTATGTCAAGTGGAGTCAGCCGCCGGTAGTTATTGACACCAATCACCCGCCCACCATCTCCGGCTGGGATGAGCTGTCCGACTACGATATGTGGCCGGTAGTTGCCGACGACTGGGAATGCAACGACAGCCGTCCCATCACCGACATCCACTGGTGGGGTTCCTTCATCGGCTGGAACCAGCCCTATCTGCCGCCGGTTATGCCCCAGTCATTCCACATCGGCATCTGGACCGATGTCCCGGACCCGGACCCCTGCAACCCGATGGACTTCAGCCATCCGGGCCTGCTCGTCTGGGAAAATTACTGCGACAACTACGTCTGGAACTTCGCCGGCTACGACAAAGACCCGCGCCAGCGCCATATGTACCCTGACGAGACGAACGATTCCTGCTTCCAGTTCAACCAGCTTCTCTCTCAGGACGAATGGTTCTATCAGGAACCAACCGGCGACCCCTGCAATTCGCGTATCTACTGGCTCAGTATCGCGCCTGTATGGGGAAGCACTACCCCGACATATCGCTGGGGCTGGAAGACAAGGCCGCATTACTTCAACGATGATGCAGTTGCCATTCAATGGGCTAATCCCTGGTGGCCGCCTGTAGTCGGCGCGACCACCTGGATGAACGGCATCCCAATCCAGTGGCCTGCCTGGCCGAACCCGGAGGGCACTACCTGGGACGTCGCATTCGAGCTTACAACCAATGAGCCGGGAGCGCCCAGCGCCGACCTCGACGGAAGCGGCTTTGTTGACTTCTTTGACTTCGCAATCTTTGCCGACCAGTGGCTTACCTCCATCGTAACTTTTCTACCTTGATGCATACCAACACAAAACCAAAGGGCTGTGAGCGATTTCCCTCACAGCCCTTTCTTTTGAATACCAGGTTGAAAATAGGGCTCCCCGGCCTTAGAATATCGCAGGAGCTTATTGCTTATGAAAAGAAATATATTTTCTATAACAATACTGTCGTTTGTGTTGATTTGCGGCTGTCAGAAACCGGCGGAAAAATCACACTATCCGCCGGCAATAAGAGACGGCCTCGTCGATAACTATTTCGGCGTCAGCGTCCCCGACCCTTACCGATGGCTGGAAGACCCCGACTCGAACGAGACAATCGAATGGGTCAATAAGCAAAATGAACTAACCACCCGCTTCCTTGACACACCTGAACGTGAGAAAATAAAAAAACGCCTTACCAATTTGCTCAACTACCCGCGTTATTCCGCCCCGACCAAAAGAGCAGCTCGCTACTTCTTTTCCAAAAATGACGGCCTGCAGAACCAGTCGGTCCTGTATTTCCAGAATTCACTGGCCGACGAGCCGAAGGTCCTGATTAACCCCAATACGCTCAGCCCCGACGGCACGATTTCGCTCGGCTCGACCGCTTACAGCTATGACGGCTCGCTTTTCGCATACGGCCTGTCGCAAAGCGGCTCCGATACGCAAATCGTCAAAATAAAAAATATCGACACGCTGGCGGACTTCAACGACATCCTGCAATACTGCCGATGGCCGAGTATCGCCATTAAGCACGATAACACCGGCTTTTATTATAACCGCTACCCCGAACCCAATTCCGTTGCGCCCGCCGAGCGTTTCACGCACAATATGGTCTTTTACCACAAACTGGCGACCAGGCAATCCGACGACGTCCTGATTTACGAAGAACCCGAAAACAAGGAATTCGGCTTTTATCCCTTTATTACCGAGGACGGCTCCTATCTTTTCCTGCACGTCTCGCACGGTACCGACCCGAACAACCGCGTTTATTTCCGACCTGTTGACAGCAACGCGCCGTTCGTCAAGCTGTTAAACGAATCCGACGCAAGCTACAATTTCATAACAAACGCAGGCCCCGTCTTCTATTTTCACACCGATTTGAACGCCCCGCGCGGCAGGGTAATCGCCATCGATTCCAATACTCCTTCACGCGATTTCTGGCGCGAAATTATCCCTGAATCTAACGACATTCTCGATTTCGCCGGCTGCGTTAATAATCAGCTTGTCGTCGGGTATCTTTCCGACGTTCATCACCTACTGAAAATCTACACATTGGCCGGCTCGTTTGTCCGCGAAATACCGCTGCCCACCCTCGGCACAATTTCAGACCTCTCAGGCAACCAATTCGACAGCGAAATGTTCTTTACCTTTACCTCGTTTCTGTTTCCGCCCACAATCTACCGCTACGACATCAAAACCGACCAGCTTTCTGTCTTTAGAAAACCCGAAATCGACTTTGACCCCTCTCCCTACGAGACCCGCCAGTTATTCTACGCCTCCAAAGACGGCACTCGCGTTCCGATGTTCGTCGTTCATAAAAAAGGCCTCAAATTAGATGGTTCTAACCCTACCCTGCTTTACGCCTACGGCGGCTTCGGCAACAGCACTACCCCCTATTTCTCCACAGGCCGAATCATCTGGCTCGAAAAAGGCGGCGTCTATGCAATCGCCAACATCCGCGGCGGCGGGGAATTCGGAGAGGACTGGCATAGGGCGGCGGTGAGGGAAAAAAGGCAAAATGCCTTCGATGATTTTATTGCCGGCGCGGAATTTCTCATCGACCGGAAATACACCAATTCCCATCGGCTTGCTATATTAGGGGGCAGTAACGGCGGGCTTCTCACTGCTGTTTGTATGCTTCAGCGGCCTGATTTATATGGGGCGGTCGTATCTCTGGTTCCGGCGACTGATATGCTCCGCTTCAACAAATTCACTATCGGCAGGTATTGGATCCCTGAGTATGGCAATCCGGACGACGAGCAGGATTTCAAATACTTATATTCCTATTCGCCGCTTCACAATGTCAAGCCGGGCGTGGTTTATCCGCCGGTTTTTGTTACAACCGCTGATACCGATGACCGCGTCGTCCCGATGCATTCCAAGAAATTCGTCGCCACGCTTCAATACGACTCTGCGGGCAATAATCCAATTCTTCTGCGCGTCGAAACAAAGGCAGGCCACGGGCACGGCACGCCTATTACAAAAGTCATCGATGAGTCATCCGACATTTACGCCTTTTTGTTCAAGGTACTGAGTATCCCTTACAATTAAAGCGTCGCGGAAACAATGAATACCATCATCTACATAATCGCCGGCCCGATGTTTATCGTTTCATTCGGCTCGTATTTGTATCTTTCGCGAAAACTCAAAAAAGAATACGACTCCGATTTAGACGATTATTATCACGAGGTCGAGGACCGACACCCTGCCTTGATGAAATATAACAAATGGTCGAAAATCACGTTCACCGCTGCCGCCCTAAGCGCGTTATTGCTCTTCCTCGCCACCGTGGTTTAACAGCCGTCGTAATTCGTCGCTCGCGGCTCGTATTTCGTCTCTCGTGTTTTTGTCATTCCGGCCTTGCCTGCCCCCGCAAGTTTTTGGCAGGGGAACCGGAATCCATTCGTAGGGCGGGGAGGCGGATTGCCCCCCCCCCGAATTAAGCTAAAAAGCTTCATCAACACGGGGTTCAACTTCATTTATGAAGTATTTGCCTACCTCAGATATAAATAAAAAGAGATTGCGATGTGATATTTTGACCTTGAAGTTACGCTCGCCGTTTTTTCTTTCGTTCCAAAAAGTATATTCGCCGTTTTCATTCATATCAAAATTTGCGTGAGCTATCGAGTTACGCATTAATTTGATAAACTCATCGTTACTTACGTTCTCATCTGATTGAAAGTTAAAGCGTTTCTTTGTAACGAACGGAAAGCGTATTTGATTATTGGCCGGCGTTCTTTCCCACAATTCTCGCGGGACAACCAGCAGCATGTAAAGCAGAGATATTGCTGTGCCTTGATTCTTAAGCGGAAATGCAATGTTGTTAAGGCATCTTGTTCTGAAATCATTATAAAATTGTTCAATGGTTTGTTTTGGGTTTGTGTGCAGAGCGTCTTCAAAATCGAACTGGAACATCCCGTTATACCATCCCCATTTGGGTATTTTGTTTCGCATGCCTTTTGCCTCCTAATTCCTGATTATTTTGGGTCAGCCATTCGAATATTCCTTTTGCTCTTAAATATATTCCGATTCTTTACCTTAACAGTCAAGAAAAATAGCCAAAAAGGCAATTTTGGAGGGCGTAGCCCACTCTACACGAAGATTTTTTGTTTTGTAGGATGGGATTTACCCCATCAGCTTCTTCGGCGGGGCTTGCCCCGCCTTACCTCCCGATAAAAGATATGCCTGTATCACATTCCCGCCATAACTGTTTCTTGACAGTGCCAGACCATTGCCTTAACCTTTGGTTTTATTAAGGTTTTGGTACTTTGTAGAAAACGTCATTCCGAGCGACCCCGGGCTTGTCGAGGGGGAGTCGAGGAATCTATTTTAATGGATTTCTCCACTCCGCCCCGCCCAGCGATGGGCGGGGCTCCGGTCGAAATGACACACAGGGCATTTTGAAAGATTAACTATATGTCTGAACCGGTCGTAACACGATTTGCGCCATCGCCGACGGGGTATCTGCATATCGGGGGGGCGAGGACTGCACTGTTTAACTGGCTGCTGGCCCGCAAAACCGGGGGGAAATTCATACTGCGCATCGAGGATACTGACCT
>CAYLXJ010000155.1:0-6240 GCA_964387385.1 uncultured Pirellulales bacterium | reverse complement strand
AATTTTGCAAATAGTGCTGCGGATTTTGCTGCCCGTAGGGTCAACTGTCAGGCGAAGGTCCTCGGCCCTTACAAAATCGCTTTTGCCCGCTGAGCCGACGAGCTTTATAAAAGTCAGTCGTGAAAATTCCTCATAATCGCTTTGCCTGACGGGTAAAATTCCCGTGATTTCGCCAAGCGCCATCAGTTTCGGGTATTTCATCTGAAGGGCCGTCGCGACATCCTGTTTATCGAATTGAGCCATAGGCCAGAAAAACACGTCAGGCCTTGCGACGTCTTTGCAATACGGGCAGGCCACGCCTCTCAGCGGCCCGAACGAGTCGCCGAAAACGTTATTCGCGTCCTCAGTATGCCCGCCGCAGCTCGAGCTGTAATATGTCGGGAAAATTTCCTCTTTGCCGTTATCCTGCCAGCAGACCAGCACCTGACCCGTAGTATCGTTGACCGCCTTCCACGCGCGTGACGATTCCGCACGCTGGCCGCCGTAAACCTGGCTTGCCGTAGTCCTCATCACGTCCCAGCCGCGTCCGGCCCCATATCGCATTTTCTGATACAGGCAATACGTCCTTGCCGCGACTGCCTGCGCCTTGAGCGCTTCGGGCTGCCAGTAAACGGGCATTTCCGCGCCGACCACTCCCGCCAGATACGGCTCAAGCGGAACGACATTTATCGCGTCGAACGTCTTATAGTCGAAATTGGCTTTTATGACTAACTTGCCGCGGTAATCGGTATCGTTTAATGAGAATGTATGCGGCTCATCGGGCAGTATCGTTACCTCCATCGCGGGGAAGCACCTGCCTGCGATTATCACTCCTGCCGCCGAGACGCTCACATCCATCGGCTCGCCGAACTCTGTAAAAATGGTCTCCGGCATCAATACCCGACCGAAACTGTCCAGAACGCTGAAACCCCCTCGTGTTCTAATCGTGCATTTCTCGACGTCATCGCCTACAAGCACCCTCACCCAGAACTTAGGCTCGAGGTCCATCTGCGGCGTGCTTACGACGACCGCCATTTCCTCACGGCAGCTTAAAACCACCGCTGCCGCAATCAACGTCGCCCCCATCAGAAAGCAGTTGACGATTGTCCTTCTCATCCCCAGGTCAGTCCGCCACCCCATTTGCTGAAATAGTCCCGGCTTAAACCACATTCTGGTTTCATATTTCGTCTGCTGGTCGTGTTTAACACAATCCGTTTTTTATTCGAGAGTCCGCAGCGACAGGCCCAGATTTTCAAGCACCCGCTTGACTTCGTTCAAGCTGGTTACGCCGAAGTTTTTGCAGCCGAGAAGTTCCGCCTCGGTCAGGCGAGTCAGGTCTCCGATTGATTGTATATTGAGTTTTTGCAGGGCGTTCTTCACCCTGACCGACCACTGCAAATCGGTAAGGGGCTTGCTGAGCAGACCATCATCGGCCTGTTCTTCGGCGGTCGGCTGCGCCTCTTCAGAAGCCGCGGCTGCCGGCTGTTTTTCCTGAGTTATGCCTCCAAGCTGCAGGTTCTTCGATTCCAGTATTGCCCGTATCTCCCTGAGCGACGTCTCGCCGAAATTCTTGAACGCCAGAAGCTCCGACTCAGGCGTCCTTAGCAGGTCACCCAGCGTGTTTATATTCATTTTCTTAAGACAGTTTCTGCTGCGGACCGAAAGCTCGAAATCGGATATGGGCGTTTCGAGAAGCTGCATCTTTTTGCTCTTCTTTTTCTCGGTTTCCTCGTCGTATATCATTGTCTTGGACGACTCGATATCCTTTTGAAAAAGAATTGCTCTTTTGTGGTTGGGATGGCAGGTCAAAACCTTGTCCACACATTGCGACGCCTTATCGTATTCGCCCCTGTCCTCGTAAATCACCGCCAGATTCATTAACGCGCTTATATAGCAGGTAGCCGAGGATGCGATTGCCTTGTAGTAATCGATTGCCGAATCCTCGTCGCCCCAAATGTCGCAGCGGTAAGCAAGATGAAACATCGCGGCGTAATGGTCCGGCGCAAGCTCGATTGCCGCCTTGTAGTTTTCCATCGCCTCTTCGTAAAGCCCCTGTGCCTCCTGAAGCCGGGCAAGCTGATAATGGTATTCAGCGGAAACATTTTTAAAATTTGCGCATCCCTTCAATTCCTTTTGGGCATTGTCAAAATCCTTCGCCTGGCGGTAAGTAGCGACCTTTTCCATAGTTGTCATAAACGCGTCGGCCCCGTGCTTTGTCGCGACGTCGAGATTTTTTATCGCCTCGTCAAATCTCCCCAATCGGCGCAGCTCAAAGGCCAGGTATATGAATTTTTCCTTGCACTCGGCGCCTTTTTGCAGTTTCTCAATCGCGTCAGCGTCTCTGCCTAAAATAAACAAGCCAATTCCTGTAGCCAGACACCCCTTTGCGCCTGTCTTACTCATATTCTGCTCGACCTGCCCGGCAAATGCTATCAGGTTGGCCTCGTTCGAATGCACCTGCTGTGACAGTTTTTTAATCTGCTCTACGCCCGGTATCTCCTCGCCAAACAAATCGATACTGCTTTGCTGTTCCTGTGTTGTTGTTTCCATTCGAATTCACTCCCGTAAAAAATATCAACTGCTTAATTCACAATAATGATTTCCAAAAGAACGAAGTATTATAATCCTCCTGGCGATTTTTGCAATACCTTTTTAACTTCTTTAAGGACAAGCGCTTATGAGCGCTTCAACTTCTTATACAAAAAAAGCCGGATTTTTTATCCGGCCTCTGTGATAATATAATCTCTTTGGCTATTGTTTGTTTTCTGGCTTAATAAGGATTCCGCAGGAACCGAAATAGTCCTTCGGTTCATCTGTGCTCCACCTGAAGGGCACAAATTCCCGTTTCGAGGGGTTCTCTGAGAACACGTATCCGCAACCCTCGTCCAGCACCACCGTTAGTTTGAAGCTGCCGACCGGTATTAAGCTTGCCAGCTCGGTGCGGAACATTTCCTGTGTTTTCTGCAGGGTGCTTAATGAAAACGCCCACACGAATTCTACTTCAGTCGTTCCCGTCTGAATTTTATCAAGCGGCAGATTGACATCATATCGCCCCGCAGCCATCTTTCTGAAAGATAGTGTCTCGTCGCCGAGGTTGGCCGACTCAAGAACAGCATCGCCGTAAGGCAGTTTTATCGGCATTATTGATACGCCCTGCGGTCCCTTTGTTATCGTCACATAAGAATGAGCGACAATATTATCCCCCGCTGTTACGTGCCACTTGTCCTGTTCATTCCCGACGAATGATTCCTTTTCCCATTGCTGATACCCAATCGGTTGCTCAATCTCTTTCTCAACCGGCTGAGGTAAATCCTCTCCATTAGCGTCCTCGGCCGACAAATCGCCATAAATCACACGCCACGCCTGCGAGTCCTGCGGCCTATACCAGAAAATCGGTGTGTCAGCATCGCCCAGTTTGACCCCTTTGCCTGCGTAGTACCACTTGCCCCGGCCCTGGAAAAACCTGATGAACATCAGCCCTTTGCTCAGTTTCATACCAAGCGCCATTTTTTCATCGTCTGAAGCGTTCAGCTTTTCAAACTTTTCACCGATAGCGGGCGTCATTTTTACGAAGTGTTCAACCGAGACGTCGTCGGGGAATTGCCCGTCGCCGACAACCTCTGCTTGTATTCGCAAACCCTCGATAAAATCCTCTTCAGTAGAGCCAAGCAGGTTCAGCTCCTGCTGCTGGATTTTATAGCCCTCGGGTGCGTCCATACTGAAAAGCGACTCATCCATCGGGACGTCGAACCGCATATTTTTACAAATCACTTTCATTTGTCCGCTTTCCTGCTCGATTCGGACGGGAAGCCCCGTCGCCGGGTCGGCCCATATAACAATATCCGCCTGCGGATGTTTTGCCCTGAAGCCGTATAATATCTGGCCATCGACCGTTTGTTCGCCAAGCTCTTCAACGACGAAATGGGGATTTTCCGTCAGCGTGTTTATGACGCCGCGAAGCTGGTCCATATAATTCGGTATCTGCGGCAGGTCCTTAAGTTCGATATAGGTCGCCTTTTTATCTTTGGCTTCGAGTGTCAGGATTCTCGCTGAGCTTAAATCGATAATACTAATCGTGTCCTTCATACCTTCCATAGTCCGGCGTATTTTGGAACCCATAACCATATCATGAATCAGCGGGCCTTTGCCTTCCTCGCCGATAACGATATCGAACTCCGCTGTTCGGGCGTCCATAATCGGGCGAATGATACAGTCCCAGGCAAGGCAGGGCTTTGTGCCTGGACCCATGAAATGATATATTGCCAGCGTCACGGCAATAAGAATCACGGCCGCTGTGGCTAATTTTGTAATCGAGCTTTTCATAATTATTCTCCTGATGCCCGGCTTGTTTTGGGCCGAGTCAATATGTTTTCTTTCGGCCAGCGCCTCGTCGACAGCTTTATTCACTTTTGCGTCTAAATCGGCGCTGGGATTGATTTTCAAATCCGTAATTAACTTTTTGATTTCATGATTCGGTCTCATTTTTGGACCTCGCTGTTCATTAAAGACCGAAGTTTTTCCAGGCCGTAACGGTAGCGACCCTGAACGGTATTGATTGAAACATGCTGCGACTCGGCTATCTCGGCAAACTTCAATCCGCCTTGAATGTGCAGCAACACGACTTCTCTTTGCTCGTATGGCAATTCGCTGATTGCCCTGCTCAAACGCCGGCTTTCCTCGCCGAAAATTGCCTCGTTTTCCGGCCTTCCGGCATTCGATTCAATCGGCAGAACGTTTTCGAGCGGATTCTGCCGATGCCTGATATTTGTCCGGACAGCGTTTCGGGCGGCGTTTGCAACACAGGTCGCCAAAAATCCCTTTAAGCTGCCCGTAAGACGAAACCGGTCAATCCTCAGAAGCGCTACAAACACATCGTGCACAACGTCTTCGGCTGCCGTTTTTCCCATCAGAAGCGACGCCGCAAGGGCCAGTAAATCACGCTTATACTTTTCGTATATCCGCCTGACCGCTTCCAAATCGCCGCGATTGAATCGCCAGATAAGTAACTTATCTTCCAAGTTCACTCTTTAGGTTCCCAAAGGTTCGACAATCGACTGTCAATTATACAACACCGAAGCGGGGTATTTTAGTATGTCAGGACAAATAAAAAAGCCGGATTTTTTATCCGGCCTCTGTGATAAAGGTTTATGTCGCCTATTGATTATGGACTTGTTTGGGCAGGTCTGCTTCTGCGGCATCTTTGACGGACAAGTCGCCGTAAATTACTCGGTAGTTTTGTGAGCCGGCGGGACGATACCAGAAAATCGCCGTATTGACATCGCCTAATTTGACTCCTTTGCCGGCATAAATCCATTTGCCTTCGCCCTTGAAGAAGCGGATGAACATCATACCTTTTTGCAGCTTAATACCCATTTGGGTTTTTTCTTCGTCGGTTGGCGACAGTTTGTCGAATTTTTCTTTCATAGTCGGCAACAGCTTTATGAAATGCTCGACGGAGACATCGTCGGGGAAAATTCCATCGCCGAGGACTTCGGCCTGAATGCGCAAGCCCTCAATGAAATCCTCTTCAGTCGAGCCGCGAGGGTCAAACTCATGGCTCTCGACTTTATAGCCCTCGGGGGCATCCATACTGAAAAGCGACTCGTCCATCGGCACGTCAAACCGCATATTTTTACAAATCTCCCTCATTTGGCCGCCTTGCTTGTCTATGCGAACAGGCAGTGCCGTAACCGGGTCAACGTAGATGACGATATTGACCTTGGGGTGTTCGGCTTTGAAGCCGTACACAAGCTGTCCGTCCATTTCCTTCCGGCCAAGCTCTTCGACAACAAAACCGGGGCTGTTTTGGAGCGCTTTGATAATATTTTTGAGCTCGTCGAGGTAATTCGACGTCTGGGGCTGGCGCTTCATGTCAAAATAAATCGCCTGTTTTGTTTGCGGATAAAGCGTCAAGATACGCATTGTTTCCAAATCAATTATTCTGACTTGTTCCATACCTTCTATAGTGCGCCTTATTTTAGAACCCATAACCATCTCGTGAATTACGGGCGATTTGTCTTCTTCGCCGATAATTATGTCGTACTCAGCAGTATTTGCGTCCATAATCGGCCTGATGATACAATCCCAGGCCAGGCACGGATTTGTGCCGGGCCCTATGAAATGATATATCGCAAGCGTAACGGCAATAATAATCACCGCCGCAGCGGCCAATTGAGCAATTCTGTTTTTCATAACTGTTCTCCAGAAATTCAATCGTGGTTTCTCTTCACCTGTTTTCCGGAGTTCAAATGCCTGTTTGCG
>CAYLXJ010000154.1:1060-6248 GCA_964387385.1 uncultured Pirellulales bacterium | reverse complement strand
GAATCGTAGAGGCGGGTATCGTCTTTTTCATCAAGGCCTGCGCAAATGTATATCTTGTACTTTTCAGCCAGTTTACATAGTGACAGCGAATCCTTGCCGGGAATAGGCAGCGCCCTTTTATGAGCGTCTGGATTCTCCCAACCGAGGACAATGCTTTCAGGCAGACAGGCGATTTGCGCGCCTGCTTTTTTTGCCTCGGCGACCGCGTTTTCGATACGAACAAAGTTGCCGTAGCGGTCGCCGTCGCAAACAAATATCTGGCACATAGCGATTTTGATGGTTTTTTGAGCGGCAAAAACCCTCGCGGCTATTCCAACAACAAGAATCACCACAAAAAGGACGCCCCATATCGAGGGTTTTGCCTGTGCTATGGCCGGCTCAAACATTTCGTTCCATTTCTCCAAAAACCAGATTTACCGCAATTATTGCCTTTGTCGTAAAATAATCAATCCTGTCGTAAATAAAAAATAGCCCAACTGCCGACTTGGAACTTACGAAGCGGGCACTACGCTTCGCCGCGTGCATTTTATATTCCAGATTTAATGATCGGGGCTATTAAGCCGCCTTTACCGATTTGACTTTAGTACGCGGAAAACGTATAATAACCGTTTGTTTAAGGGGCTAATGTATTTTTAACCTACGAGAAATATGATGCGTTTACTTCCCGGTCGCGCTGAAAAACTCGAGTCCGCTGTTGCAATCCTGATTTTACTCGTGCTGATTGCCACCGCGGTCGGCGTCTATGTAATACAACGAAACGCGGATATGGGCCGATTCGGCATCGTTTCAGGGCATTCTTCTGAAGAAACTACAGCGCAGAAAGCCGATAAACCGAAATCGTCATTTGCCGGACTTGTTATGGAAGATTTCTCGCCAGCCGGCGATGCGGAAACATACGATACCGACACACTCTACGAGAAAATTAACGGCAAGGCACCGATGTATCAGGAGGCGGGGTTTGTTCTGCTGGCAACGCAGCGGTTCGCGGCAAAAAGCAATCCTGAACTGGGGTTCGAGCTTTATCAGTTCGATATGGGCGATTCGAGAAACGCCTTTTCGGTCTATAGCAGGCAAAAAAGGGCGGATGTCGTTGACCTAAACGAATTTCCGAAGCGGGCCCTTCGCTTCGCTGCGTGTCAGTTCGGGTATCAAACGACCAACGCCGTATATTTTTCGTATGGTAAATACTACGTGGAAATGATTGGCTTCGCGGAATCGCAGGAGCTTATCGAAGTTATGAAGGGCGCTGCTCAAAAGCTGGTTACTCAAATGCGGATTGATGAAAAAGACAAGATAACAGAAATCAGCTTATTTCCCGCAGAAGGAACTGTCGCGGGAAGCTGGAAATTGCAGCTCAGGGACGCGTTCGGCTTCGATGGCCTGACAGACACATATTCGGCACAATATAAGGCAGGCGATAAGTTCGTAACGATATTTTTAAGCAACCGTCATAATACAGATGATGCGCGGACGTTAGCCAAGAATTATACCGATTTTCTGGTGACCAACGGCGCAAAGATTGTCGAGCCGAATGTCTTCGATTTTTACGGCAGCACAGAAATTGTTTTCTCGACGGGGGTATTTATAGGCGGCGTTCACGAGGCGGATGACAGGCAGGCGGCAAAGAAGGCAGCCGAAGCCCTGCAAAAACGGCTAAGCGAGTCAAGCGGCGAAAATAATGGCTGATACAAATCAGGACAATATGAAACGCAGAGAACTGCTTGCCCGCGGGGCAAAGGCGGCCGTCTCGATTGCGTCCGCCGGTGGGCTTGCATACTGGCTTACCGACAGCAAAACGCCAAAAACCGGCGTGGAAGCCGAAAATCTGGTAAAATTGCCCGATTTCTCGATTCCGCGTAAAGACGGGCAAATCATAAGCATCGTTCAGGGCCAGGACAGGGCAAAGACGGTCAATAAGGCAATTGATTTATTAGGCGGCATTGAGCGATTCGTAAGTAAAGGCGACGTTGTCGCAATCAAGCCCAACGTCGCGTTCGCGTCACCGCCTATGCTGGGAGCTACCGTTCATCCCGACGTGCTCAGCGCGGTGATTCGATTGTGCTATGAAAGAGGCGGGGCCAAAAAAGTTATTGTTCTCGATAATCCAATCAATGACCCGGCGAGCTGTTTTACGATATCGGGCATTAGCAAAGCAGCGGCTTCGGCAGGAGCGGAAGTTATAATGCCGAAGGACAACTTATTCGGCCATACAACGCTCGAAGGCGGGTCGCTTATTAAGGACTGGCCCGTTTTTTATAAACCGCTGGCGGGGGCGAACAAGCTAATCGGAATAACGCCCGTGAAGGACCATAGCCGAAGCGCGGCGTCGATGAGTATGAAAAATTGGTACGGATTTTTAGGCGGCAGGCGAAACATATTCCACCAGGACATAAACACGATTATTGCCGAGCTTGCGATGCTAATGAAGCCGACGTTTGTCATCCTTGACGGCACGGTAACAATGATGACCAACGGGCCTACGGGCGGGTCGGTCTCGGACCTGAAAAAAACGAACACGATGATAGCAAGCTGCGATATGGTTGCCGCGGACGCGTTCGGCTGTTCACTTCTGGGTCTTAAACCCGCCAATCTGCCTTACCTGTCGCTCGCGGAAAAAGCCGGAGCCGGGACAACCGATTACGAATCGTTAAAACCATTGGGGGCTGAGGTTTCTTAAAAGAATTCCGCTGAAAATAGTATGAAAATCACAACGGTAAGACGAATAAGCCAGGTGTTCTTTTTTGCCTTGTTTCTTTGGTTTTGCATCGTCACCACGGTCGGGGACAAATTCTGGCAAATCAGGAACTGGCCTGTACACTGGTTTTTGTCGCTCGATCCGCTTGTGGCGATTGGAACAATACTATCCACCGGCAAATTTTACCGGCCTTTGCATTGTGCGCTTGGGACGGTCATCCTTACGATAATTTTCGGGCGATACTTTTGCAGTTGGCTGTGTCCTTTCGGCTCGATTCACCATTTTGTCGGGTATCTGGCGAACCGGAAAAGAAAGTTAGCCGAGAAGATTGAGTTGAACAAGTATCGCAAGGCCCAGCGCATAAAATATTTCGTCTTGTTTTTCCTGCTCGGTATGGCTGCATTCCCGTCGCTGGCAAGCACGCTCCAGACGGGCTTGCTTGACCCGATACCCTTGGTAACTCGTTCAGTTCATCTTTTGCTTCTGCCGATTCTGGACAAGGGGACATATTTGACATCTGTTGAGGCGAGGCTTTATGAGTTAAGCTGGCTGATACTGGCGGTTTTCGCGATGGCGGTGCTTTTGAATCTTGTTATACCGCGATTTTACTGCAGGTTTATTTGCCCATTAGGCGCATTTTTTGGAATTATAAGCAGGTTTTCAATATGGCGAATCGGCAAGACGAAGGCCGAGTGTATTAATTGCGGGGTCTGCGAGAAGGCCTGCGAGGGCGGCTGCGAACCGAGCGGCAATATCAAAATTGCCGAGTGCGTCCTCTGTTTTAACTGCCGGGACGACTGTAAACACGACCTGATTGCTTACCAGACGGTTTCATCGCTGGCAGGTGAGCAACAGGCGGATATTTCGCGCAGGGGTTTTGTGTTGTCGCTGGCCAGCGGGGTGTTTGCCGCGCCAGCCGTTCGACTGGGCGGCAAAATTACCTCGAACTGGTATAGCCAGGTTATTCGTCCGCCGGGGGCGTTGGTGGAGGAGGAGTTTCTCAAAAGGTGCATCAAGTGCGGGCAATGTATGCGGGTCTGTCCGACGAACGTGATTCAGCCGGCGGGAATCGAGGGCGGACTGGAAGGTTTATGGACGCCGATACTTAATAACCGAATCGGCTCAAGCGGCTGCCAACTGAACTGCGTCGCGTGCGGACAGGTCTGCCCGACTGCGGCAATTAGGCCGATTACTTTAGACGAGAAGAAAGGCCTCGGTGAATTTGCCGATAAAGGCCCGGTCAAGCTCGGCACGGCTTTTGTTGACCGCAATCGATGCCTGCCGTGGGCGATGGACAAACCCTGTATCGTCTGTCAGGAGAACTGCCCCGTAAGCCCGAAGGCGATTTACACGCAGGAGGTTTTCAATACCATAAGAGATGGCGTTGTTAATGTTGAGGCCGTTGAGGGAAATACTATCAGGATTTCAGAAAAACTGCCCATGAACAAATTTGGCACAGGCGATTATTATTGTTTAATAAATACCGACAAGCGATATAAGATTGCCGCCAACGGGCAAAATGAAATTACGCTTGCAAAAAACGAGAAAATAGAAGGAACTGGTAAAATAGAAATTCAGGTGCGGCTGCAAAGGCCGTTTATTGACATTGAAAAATGTATCGGCTGCGGAGTTTGCGAACACGAATGCCCCGTCAGCGGTAGAAGAGCTGTAAGGATTTCCGCAGAAGGTGAAACAAGAAGTTCAGACAGAAGATTATTGTTGAGAGGATAAACGATGAAAGGCAAAGAAACAAACGTCAACCCGCCAAACAGCCGGCAGGTAAACAGAAGGAACTTTTTGAAATCAGTAGGAGCGGCAGGATTAACCTTTGGTTTTGGCACAAAAGCGATGGCGGACGCCTCCGCCGAAGGCGAGACCTCGCCTAAGGGCGGGAATGAGCCGAACGTTCCCCAAGAACAGCAAACCGACCTGCCTCAACTGCCAAAACGCAAATTCGGAAAAAACGGCGACGAAGTATCGGCTCTGTCGCTGGGAGCGATACAGCTTGTCGATACTCAAATTATCCTGACGGCATCGCTTAAATGGGGGATGACTTACTGGGACACGGCATACGGCTATACAAACGGCAATAGTGAAACGTGCATCGGCAAATATCTCGCGGCTAATCCTGATATGAGGAAGAAAATTTTCATCGCAACAAAAGCGTCAAAAGCCACAGGCGTGGAGCAAGTCGAGGCCCGGCTGCAGGAATCGCTCAAGAGAATGAATACCAATTACGTTGACGTTTTTTACGGCGTACACGTGCTGAACAACATCTCACAGCTTACAGAGGACCTGAAGCCCTGGGCGGAAAACGCGAAAAAGAAAGGATTGATTAAATATTTCGGCTTCAGCACCCACAGCAATATGCCGCAGAACCTGTTCGCTGCGTCGAAGCTGGGTTGGGTGGACGCGATACTGACGACGTATAACTTCCGCTTGACAAAAGACGCGGGCATGCAAAAGGCCATCGATGCCTGCCACAAAGCCGGC
>CAYLXJ010000154.1:0-1050 GCA_964387385.1 uncultured Pirellulales bacterium | reverse complement strand
AACGGCGATGAAAACTCAGAAAAGCGTCACGGTTGAAACAGACGAGGACAAAAAGCTGATTGAACACTTCTCGGCGAAGGGATTTACCGAAGGGCAGGCGAAAATAAAGGCGGTCCTGGAAGATGAAAGAATTGCGGCGGTAACGGTCGGAATGAACAGCGTATCGCTTATAAATGAGAACGTCGCGGCTGTCTTAGACAAAACCAAACTGACCCTGGAAGATAAGCAAGCGATGGAACGGTACGCTCAGGCGACCTGCACCGGTTATTGCGCGGGGTGTGCATCAATCTGTAATGAAGCGGTTCCGCAAGCCCCTTATATAAACGATGTTATGAGGTCGCTGATGTATCGAAATAGTTACGGCGATGCCCAGCTTGCCAGACAGACATTTGCGTCAATCCCGGCTGAGGTAAGGGCCAATCTTTTGAAGGTCGATTACAGTGCTGCCGAGGCACGCTGCCCGCAGCGAATGCCTATTGCGCGACTTGTCAGGCAGGCGGTTGAAACGATTGCGTAACACAGGAGCAAGTGATGAAGGACAATAAAAGCGTGAACAGACGGCAATTCCTTAAATTAGCCGGCGTTACAGGTATCAGTTCGATTGTCGGCAAGAAAGTTTTCGCTGAACCAAACGATCCCAATGTAAAACAGGAACAGACGGAGATACCGGCAGAATTGCCGAAAAGAAAGTTAGGTAAAACCGGCGTCGAAATCCCCTGCCTTTCATTGGGAGTCGCCTTTAACGCGATGGATAATCAGCTTATCCTGAGAAAGGCAATCGACTGGGGCGTGACCTGCTGGGACACTTCACATTTTTACGAGAACGGCAACAGCGAGCTTGGCATCGGCAATTTTCTTGAAAAAAATCCTGACTTGAGAAGCAAATTATTTATCATCAGCAAAGCATCTTTTGCCAGAACCCCGGAGGATATAGAAAAACGGTTGCAGACAAGTTTTGAGCGGATGAAAACCAGTTACATCGACCTGTATTACGGCGTTCACGGCTTAAACAATACCGCTCAGTTGAATGACGAACTGAAACGATGGGCC